>CAKPFH010000032.1 GCA_934153655.1 uncultured Bacilli bacterium | reverse complement strand
GAGGTATTATATGAAGAATTTACATATTGAAAATAAAGCAGTAGAATTAATGAAAGATAATGAACTTATCTTAGATAAAGAAGGAAGTAAAAAGATGACTGGTTTAGCATCTATTGATAAGCCATGGGAAAAATGGTACAAGGAAAGTGATAAAAATATAGAAATACCAAGTATTAATTTTTATGATTTCTTTAAAAGTCAAATAAATAGTTATCCTAATATAAATTTATTAGATTTTATGGGAAGTATTTCTTATAATCAAGAGCAAATAGAAAAAGAAGTTGATAACTATATTAAGATGTTTACTAAAATGGGAGTTAAAAAAGGAGAGAAAGTATCTTTTATGTTTATAAATACTCCTGAGGTTGTTTTTATGATTCAGGCTTTAATTAAAATGGGAGCAGTTAGTAATTTAATTAAATTTGATGAATCACCTGAGCGTATTAATTTTTCTTTAAAATTAGCAAAGTCAAAATATTTTATAGTTTCAGAAGTGCCATTTATTATTGAAAATTCATTAAAAGCAATTAATATGGATAATAATGTTTCTAAAATAATATCAGTTCCAGTAGCATATTCTCTTGGAGACAAACTTAGTAAGCTACCTAAAAATGATATGATAGTGCCATTTAATGAAGTAAAAGAAAATTGTGATGATGTGTTAACACATACAGTGTCAAATAATCCGGATGATACAGTTGTAATAGCATATACTGGGGGATCAACTGGTAATCCAAAGGGAGTAGAATTAACTAATAAAAATTTAATTGCTATGACCCTAGGTTTAAAACATAGTAATTTTGGTTTTGAACAAGGAAAAACATCTATGAATATTTTACCACCTGCAATTGCTTATTACTTAAATGCAACTATTGGATTAATGGTTTGTGGTGTTAAAGTAATTTTAGTACCAGATTTTAAAATAGAAGAATATCCAAATTTAATAGATAAGTATAAACCAAATATTATTTATTCTGGACCAATTCTTTTAAAAGCAATGGCAAAATCGAATGTAAGTGATTTTAGTTATTTAACATCTCCTTGCTCCGGTGGCGATAAATTATTAGTAAATGAAGAAGAAGAAATAAATTTAGAATTCAAAAAAAGAGGAGCCCTAGCAGTTCAACAAGGTTATGGAGCAAGTGAAGAAACAGCTGTTGCAACATGTAATCCATACAATATGAGAAAAGTAGGAAGTATAGGAATTCCTATTAATGGTGTTTCTATGGCTATGTTTGAGTATCGTACAGATAAAGAAATTCCTTATGGAAAAAACTTAAAAGGGGAAATTTGTTTAACTGGTCCAACAGTTATGAAAGGATACTTAGAAAATAAGGAAGCAACTAATCATGTTTTAATGAAACATAGTGATGGCACTATTTGGGTTCATTCAGATGACTTTGGAATAATGGATGAAGACGGTTTTATTTTCCATAAAGGAAGAGCAAAAAGAATGTTAACAAGAAATGGTGGCAAAGTTTGGCTTGCTGATATTGAAGAAATTGCTAAAACTCTACCTTTCATAGACGATGTATGTGCTTGTAAACTAGATGATGAAATAGAAAGAGAAGTACCAGTTTTACATGTAGTATTTAAAGAATCTAATTTAGATGAACAAGAAATGATAGAAATATTAAATAATTTAATTAAAGAAAAATGTCAAGCAACATTTGTTCCAAAATACTATATAATTAAAGAAAGTTTACCTTATACAGAAACAAATAAAAAGTTAAATTTCAAACTACTTGAAAGTGAAGATATATTAGATAGTAGTAATTATAATATTCAAGGTAATATTATTAAACCAATTCAAAAAGTAAAAATTAAGAGAAATTAATCTCTTTTTTTCTTGTTGTTTTAAAAAATATTTTATATAATTAAAATAGGTGATATAATGGAAAGTTTTTATTTTACTATTTACGGCTTAGTATTTTTAATTTTATTAATAATAATTTATTTTTCTAAAAAGAAGATAAAATTATTAGAAAACAGTATTTATTCTATTTTAATTATTGCTACTTTAATATGTAGTTTAACCGAGGTAATAGCCTTTATACTTGTTAAAAATAATATATCTTCTAATTCACTTTTATATTTATATACTTTAAAAATATTATTTTTAGGATTTTTATCATGGTTATATTTTTTTAGTTTATATGTAATTATTACAAGTGTTAAAAATAATGAAAATGAGAATAAATTAAAAAAAATAATTAATAAATCTCTTTATGGATTTGGAATTATTTCATTATTAATAGTGTTTTTACCGATTATTATTACAAATAAAAATGGTATGTTATTACCAAGTGGTCCAGCTGTTAATTTATTATATATCATTGCATTTATTTGTATTATTATGATGTTATTTACTTTCTTTAAAAATGTAAAAAAATTTAAAGATAAAAAATATGTTCCTTTATATTTATTAATAATATTATTTTCTTTTGTTATAGTTATTCAGAATATATTTCCTAGTTTATTACTTATAAATCCGTCTTTTGTTTTAATTACCTTTGTCATGTATTTTACAATAGAAAATCCAGATGTTAAAATGAATACAGAACTTGCTAAAAATAGAAATTTAATTCAAAATGCTATGGAAGAAAAAAATAACTTTTTATTTATTGTTTCAACATCTCTTAGAAATACAATTAATAATTTAAATGAATTAAGTTTAAATGTTATTAAAAAAGATAGTAAAGGTCTTTTTAAAGAAGATTTATTGGAAATTAATAATGAAATTAAGTATTTATCTTTTACAATAAATGATGTTTTAAATGTATCAACTATGGATATAAATGAAATTAAAATAATAGAAAATAAATATAATTTGAAAAAATTAATAGAAAAAATTAAATTAGTAAATAAAGCAAAAGTTAATGATAATTTAAATTTTAGAGTAGAATTTAGTTCATCTTTACCAGATTATTTTTATGGTGATAAAACATTACTATCCTTAGTTATTACTTCTTTACTTAATAATGCTTTTAAGTATACTGAAACTGGTTTTGTTGAACTTAGAATAAATGGTATAGTTAAATATGATATGTGTAGATTAATTATTACAATTGAAGATTCAGGATGTGGTATTAGTATTTCTGAAATAAATAACTTATTAACTGATAAAAATGTAACTAAGAAAGAACTTGATAGATTAGATACCAATGATTTAAATATTAATTTAATTAAAAAAATTATTAAGAAAATGGGAGGATACTTTATTATTAAAAGTAAAGTAGGATTTGGAACTGAGGTTAAGTTTGTTTTAGATCAAAAAATAATAGGTCATAATGATAATAATAATATTATTATAAATAATAATAAAGTATTGGTTGCAACAAATGATATTAATTTATTTAAGATTATAAATAAATACTTAGAAAATAATTATTTAGTAGAAAAATCTTTATATGAACAAGATATAATTGATAAAATAAAAAATAAACAAGAATATAAATATATTTTAATAGATGATAATCTAGATACTAGAGCTTTACCTATTTTAAATAAAATAAAAACTTTAAATAATAAAATACCTATTATAGTTATTTTAGATAAAGATACATCTGTTATTAAAAAGCAATTTTTAAAAGATGGTTTTAGTGATTATATATTAAGAAGTAATATAGAAAGTGATATTAAAAAACTTTTATAGTGTCCAATTAAATAAATAAAATGTAAAAAAAATATTTGACATAGAAAAATATATATGTATAATATTTTTGAGTGAGGTATTGTATGAAGAATTTACATATTGAAAATGAAGCAGTAGAATTATTAAAAAATGAAAGTGTTGTTTTAGATAGAAAAACAAGTAAAAAAATGGTAGGTTTAGCATCTATTGATAAACCTTGGTTAAAATATTACAGAGAAGGTGTTGAAAAGGAATTTGTTCCAAGTGATTTAATTTATGAAGATATTTTAAAAAGTGCTAGTACTATTCCTAATGTAGTAGCAATTAAATATTTTAATCGTAATATTACGTATTTAGAACTTGCTAAAAATATTATTGCAGTAAGAAACGCGTATAGTAAAATGGGAATTAAAAAAGGAGATGCAGTTGCATTTACTACTCCTACTTTACCAGAAGTAATTTATTCTTTCTTAGCTTTAAATTCCTTAGGAGCAATCTCTTGTTTTATCGATCCAAGAACTGGGGCTGAAAGGATTAAGAAATGTTTAAAAAGTTGTAATGCTAAAACTCTTATAACAATTGATTTAGCTCTTCCTTTAATTGATAGAATAGTGGAAGACACTAATGTTAAAGAAATTATTTCTTTATCAGCAACTAATTCTTTAGCGAATGGCTTAAATTATGTATATCGAGGAAAAGATGCAATTGAATCTTTCTTTAAAAAGAAGACTTTAAAAAATAGTTATATTAATTGGCCTAAGTTTTTTAAAGATGGAAAGAATTTTAGTTCTAAACCAGTTAATTATGAAGAAAAAATGCCAACAGCAATTGTATATACTAGTGGAACTAGTAGTGATCCTAAGGGAGTTATTGTTAGTAATGATGCTTTAAATGCTCTTGCTTATCAATATGAATTATCAGGTGTTGAACATTATCCTGGTGATAAATTTTTAAATGTTATGCCTCTTTTCTTATTATATGGACTTGCTTGTGGAGTTGTCATGCCACTTAAACTTGGAATGACTAATATTGTAGTTCCTCAAGTAGATTTTTCAAAAATTGGGGATTTAGTTTTAAAATATAAACCAAAGTATTTCATGTTAAATCCAATTTTATTTGATAATTTAAGAAAATCAAAGGCTATGGAAGGTGCTGATTTATCTCAAATAGTAAGTGCTGGGGTAGGAGGATCAGGAATTACTCCTAATCAAGAAATAGATGATAATTTATTCTTAGAATCTCATGGTTGTAAAAAACGTTTAGGAAAAGGTTATGGAGCAACTGAGGGTGGTTCTGCTCTTGTTGCTGTAACTTCAAATGAAACTGATGCTCTTGGTAGTGCTGGAGTTCCACTTCCTTTGAATACTGTTTCAATTTTTAAATATGATTTAGATGAAGAAGGAGAAATAATTAGAAGTGATGAAGAACTTTCCTATAATCAAGTAGGAGAAATTTGTGTAACTGGTCCTACTTTAATGACATCATACTTAAATAATCCTGAATTAACGAAAGAAGTATTAAGAAAACATAAAGATGGTAAAACTTGGCTTCATACAGGTGATTATGGAACTATGAATGAAGATGGAAAATTATTTGTTGGCAATAGAATAGGTAGAATGATAATTACTCCTGATTCTCATAATGTTTACTTACCACCAATAGAAGAAGTAATTTCAAAACATAAAGATGTTGAAGAAGTTGCAGTTGTTGGACGTGATGCTCCTGGTTTTGAAAAAGGAAAAAGACCAAAGGCTGTAATAGTTTTAAAAAACAATGTTGATAAATATAAGTTAGTTCAAGAATTACTTGAAATGCAACAAACTGAACTTCCTGAAAGAGATGTTGCATATTATTATGAATTTTTAGATAAAATGCCAGTTGCTTTATCTGGAAAAATTGATTATAAAAAATTAGAAAAAGAAATAACAGGAGAATTAATTGAACCAGAAGTTAAAATATCTAGTTTAATAAAACAAAAAACTTTAAAAAAATAATTATAAATATATATCATTTCCTTAATTTATGATACAATTAAACTAAGGAAGTGATTTTTTTATGAGTATAGGTTTTACTTTTTCAACATGTAGTCTCTTTTATAGTATTTTATTAACTATTATGTATTTTTCTAAAAAAAGACTTAATCGAGTAGAAAATAAAATCTATGGAAGTTTAATAATTTGTAATTTAATAGGCGTAATACTTGCAGTTTCTTGCTATTATACAATTAATAATATGGCTAGTTTGCCTTTTCTAAATTATATAGTATCTAAATCTTTATTAATATATTATCTTGCTTGGATTACTATTTTTACGATTTATGTTTTTGTTATTTCTTATCAAAAAAAAGCAAGAAATGAAGAAGAAAAAAATAAAAATATTAAAAAAATATCTAAATTATTTATAATTTTATTTTTCTTAATAGCCATTCTTGTTTGTATTTTACCATTATATTTTCATAATACAAATGGAATAATTTATTCTTATGGACCAAGTGCTAATTTACTTTATGTTGTAATACCACTTTATATAGTAAGTTTCTTCTTATATATGGTAAAAAACCTTAAATATTTAAGAAGTAAAGAATATATTCCTTTATTTGTCTTTATTCTAATAGGTACAGTTGTAACAATTATTCAAAAATTAAATCCAGGGTTATTATTAATGACAGCCATGGAAACGTTTATTACGATGCTTATGTATTTTACAATTGAAAACCCAGATGTTAAAATGATTGCTGAATTAAATAAAAATCGTAGTTTAATTAATAGAACTTTACAAGAAAAATCAAATTTCTTGTTTGTAGCATCAAATAAAGTTACAAATCCTTTAAAAAAAATAATTGATATAACAAATGATACAACTGGTACCAAACAAGAATTAGAAGAAAAGATAAAAGAAGTAAATAATTTATCAAGATGCTTATCTTTTACGGTTAATAATATTATGAATGTTTCAACAATGGATGCTAATAATATAAAAGTATATAATAATAGTTATAATCCAAGATTATTAATGGAAAAAATAAAACTTAAAAAAGAAAAAGAAGTTAGTAGTAATATTGATTTAAGATTTAATATTAGTAATACTTTACCAAATACTTTATATGGAGATAAAACTTTACTTGAAATAGTTATAGAATCTCTTATAAATAATGCTATTAAAAATACCAAGGAAGGTTTTATTGAAATAACTTTGGATGTAATAGTTAAATATGATATGTGTCGTTTAATAATAGTAGTAGAAGATTCAGGATGTGGAATGTCAATTGATAAAGTTAATTATTTATTAACAATTGATGAAGAATTAAATGAAGAAGAACTTAAAAGATTAAATACAAATGATGTAAATATTAATACTATTAAAAAAATTATTAAAAAAATGGGTGGATATTTTACTTTAAAAAGTGAAGATAAAAAGGGAAGTGAAGTTAAGTTTGTTCTAGATCAAAAAATCGAAAATCCCATAAAATTTAATTTAAATAGTAATAATGAAATACTTGTAGCATCAAACAATTTAGAACTTACTAATAAAATAGCTAAGATATTAGAAAATAAAGATTATATTGTTGATAATTCTATTTATGCAAATGATATTTTTGATAAAATTAAATCAGGAGAAAACTATAAATATATTATAATAGATGATAGTATTGAAGAAAGAGCTTTACCTATTTTAAATAAATTAAAAAATATAAATGGTTTTAAAACACCGGTTATTGTTATTTTAAATGATGATACAAGTTTTATAAAAAAACATTTCTTAGAAGATGGTTTTAGTGATTATATCTTAAAAAGTAGCATGAAAGAAGATATAGAAAGGATATTTAAATAATGTATTTTAAAAAGATTGAAACAGAAAGATTATATTTATCTCCTACAAGTGTAGATGATGCAGCAAAATATGTAGAGTGGTTAAATAATCATGAAATAAGTAAATATTTAGGTGGAACATCAAGAATTTATACCTTAGATGGTGAGAAAAAATGGATAGAAGAAACTAACCAAAATGGTTATGTCTTTGCAATTGTTAGTAAAGATAATGATAAATTAATTGGTAATTGTGGTTTTGTTTCCTTGGATAAATTAATGGGAAAAGCAGAGATTGGAATATTTATAGGAGATAATGATTATTTAGGAAAAGGTTATGGAACTGAAATATTAAAAGCCTTAGTAAAATATGGTTTTGATCATTTACTTTTAAATAATATAATGTTAAAAGTATTTTCCTTTAATGAAAGAGCGATTAAATCATATAAAAAGGTTGGTTTTAAAGAATTTGGTAGACGTCATAAGTGTTATAATCTAGAAAATACTTGGCATGATGAAATTTATATGGAAATATTAAGAGAAGATTTTTACCAAGAATAAAATAGTAATATTTGGTTAACCTAGTACTGGTGATATTATGTCTTTACAAATGATGATTTTAAAAGGTTGTATTGCAGTTATCTATTTATTTTTAGTAATTAAAACTCTTGGTAAAAAACAAATAAGTGAATTAAATATATTTGATTATATAATAGGTTTATCTCTTGGTAATATTGCAGCTGAGATGACAGTTAATGATGAAATTACTATAATAGAAGGATTAATTTCAATGACTATATATGGAGTGTTTTCTTTATTTGTTTCTTATATTACTAGTAAAAGTATTATAGCAAGACGTTTTATAACAGGTTTTCCTGTTGTTTTAATAGAAAACGGGAAAATTAGTAAAGAACAATTAACTAAGTGTAAAATTGATATAAATGATTTATTACAAGATGCAAGAGAAAGTGGTTATTTTAATATAACTGAGATTAATTATGCAATTATGGAGCCAAGTGGTAAAATTAGTTTTTTACCAAAAGCAAGGTACCAACCAACAACTCCAAATGATATGAAATTAAAGGTAGATGAAAATAAATTAACGGCTAATTTAGTAATAGATGGGAATATCATGTTTGAAAATATAAAAGCCATTGGTCATGATAAGAAATGGTTAGAAAAAAGACTTAATAACCTAGGTTATGATGATTTTAGTAAAATATTATTAGTAACTTGTGATGAAAAAGAACAACTTACAGTTTACAAAAATGATGAAAAAGTTTCAAAAAGTGTTTTAGAATAACACTTTTTTTAATATAATTTTTGTGCTAACTGTAAAAGATAAAAGTTATAAAATATTAATTATAAAAAAATATTATTATTATAAGGTTATATTTATAACTAAAAAAAGTTAAAAAAGTTCTTGAAAAAAATAGATAACTATGCTATATTATGTACGAAGTAATTTATTACTTTAATAACTTCTTGGCTTTTTTAAGTCCATTAGTCCAAAAGGAGGTGTAATAATGCGTAATTATGAACTTATGTTTGTTGTAAGACCAACATTAGAAGAAGAAGCAACTTTAAGTCTAGTAGCAAATATTAAAAATATTCTTGAACAACAAAAAGTTAAACTTGTATCTGAAAAGAATATGGGTCGTCGTGAACTTGCTTATGAAGTAAAAGGTTTCAAGAATGGTAATTACTTTTTATTAGTTGTTGAGGCAACACCTGATGCTGTTAAAGAATTTGATCGTGTTGCAAACATTAATGAAGATATTATAAGACATATCGTTGTTAAAGTAGAAAAATAGGAGTAATTTATGAACAAAGTGTTTTTAGTAGGTAGATTAACTAGAGATTTCGATGTTAGATATGGGGCTAGTAATAATGCTGTTGCTAGATCAAGTCTTGCTGTTGATAGACAATTCACTAATCAAAATGGTGAAAGAGAAGCAGATTTTATTAACATTGTTGCTTTTGGTAATCGTGCTGAAACTATGAAAAAATATTTAGTTAAAGGAAGTCAAATTGCTATTAGTGGTCGTATACAAACAGGATCATATGATGGAACAGATGGTAAAAAGGTTTATACAACTGATGTTGTAGTTGATGAATTTCAATTCTTAGATAGTAAGTCTTCAAGAGAAGCAAATAGTAGTACTACTACAAGTGCTCCTAGTGATGTAACTCCATATGACTTTAGTGATAATTCATCTAATATTGAACCAGATCCATTTAAAGATTTCGGTGATAAAATCGAAGTAGATGATAGCGATTTACCTTTCTAGTTAGGAGGATAAAATGGCAGAATTTTATAGAAAAAAGAAAAAAGTATGTTTTATGTGTACAACAGGTAAAGATATTAACTATAAAGATGTAGATATTTTAAAGAAATACATCAATGATAAAGGAAAAATCTTACCTCGTCGTGTAACAGGTGCATGTGCTAAACATCAAAGACATATAGCAGAACAAATTAAAAAAGCTCGTGCAATTGCATTACTTCCATATACAAATAAATAGGATAACTTCTATTTATTTTTTTTTAAATATGTGATAAAATAATTTTACCAAGGAGGTTTTTATGCAAGTTATATTTTTAAAAGATGTAAAGAGTCAAGGAAAAAAAGGAGAAATTAAAGAAGTGAGTGATGGTTATGCAATTAATTTCTTAATTAAAAAAGGCTTGGCTTTGAAAAAAACTGAAGGTAGTTTAAAAAAATTAAATGAAAGTATTAAAGAATCTAATTTAAAAGATGAACAAAATAGAAGTGTTGCTTTAAAACTTAAAAAAGAATTAGAAAATGTTACAATTGATATTCCAGTAAAAGAAAAAAATGGTCGTATGTTTGGAAGTGTTAGTACCAAAACAATTAAAGAAGAACTTGATAAATTAGGTTATAAATTTGATAAAAAACAAATTGAAACTGAAAGTATTAATACTTTAGGTATGCATTTAGTTATAATTAATTTATATAAAGATATTAAAGGAACAGTTAAGATTCATACAATAGGTAATTAATATGTTAAGAAGTGTACCAAATAGTATAGAGGCTGAACAAGCGGTTTTAAGTGCAATGTTTTTGTCTAAAAATGCTTTAGATAAGGCTTTTGAATCAGTTTCGGAAACTGCTTTTTACTATGATAATAATAGAAAAATTTTTAATAGTTTAAAAAGATTATATGATAATAACATACCAATTGATATGACAACTATTACAAATGATCTTAAAGAAAACAATGAATTAGATAGTATCGGAGGAGTTATTTACTTAACTGAAGTATTAAATACAGAGTCAACTGCTGCCAATATTGATTATTATTTAAAAATTATATCAGATGATGCTCTTTTAAGAAGATTAATTGAAGTATCAAATGATATTAATCAAATGGGATATGATACAACTCAAAGTGTTGGAGATACCTTAGATCTTGCTGAATCTAAAATTTTAAGTATTGTTAAAGATAAAAGATCAACAGAATTTCAAGATATTAAAGATGTTGTTAATAGAGTGCAAAAAAACTTAGAAGTACTTGCAACTACTAAAGGTGATATTACCGGTATTCCAACAGGTTGGATTGATTTAGATAAAATAACTTCAGGTCTTCATGAAAATCAGTTAATAATAATAGGAGCAAGACCAGCTATGGGAAAAACAGCATTTGCTCTTAATTTAGCTACTAATGTTGCTATTTCAACTGGAAAAACTGTTGCTTTATTTAACCTAGAAATGGGATCAGAGCAACTTGCTAATCGTATGTTATCATCTCTTGGTCAAATAGAAGGTTATAAGTTTATGAGTGGTAAACTTAATAATAATGATTATGTTAAATTTAATGAAGCTTTAAGTCAACTTGAAGATACCAATATTTTTATAGATGATACTCCTGGTATTACAATAGGTGAAATTAGATCAAAATGTCGTCGCTTAAAAACTAGTGAATCCGGTCTTGATTTAGTAATAATAGATTATTTACAATTAATATCAGGTGGAAAAAATTATGGAGCTAATCGTCAACAAGAAGTATCTGATATCTCTCGTGCTTTAAAAATGCTTGCAATGGAGTTGAATATTCCAGTTATTGCTCTTTGTCAATTATCAAGAACAGTAGAATCACGTGAAGATAAACGACCACTTATGAGTGATTTAAGGGAATCAGGTTCAATTGAACAAGATGCTGATATTGTTGCTTTCTTATATAGAGATGACTATTACAATAAAGCAGCAAGAACTGATAATAATACAAGTTTAAGTGAATTAATAATTGGAAAACATAGAAATGGAACAACAGGAACAATTAATTTATTATTTAAAAGAGATACAAGTACATTTTTAAACTTTACTAAAGAAGAAGGTGAAGTAAGTGAGTAAAAAAAATGTTTTAAGTGTAATAATTGCTTTAATTTTAAGTTTAGGAATTACTATTTTAACTAATTCAGAAAATATATTTAAAAACAAAATACCAACAGAATCTTATCGAGTTTATTTAAAAGGAGAATTAATTGGTTTAATTAAATCAGAAGATGAATTAAATAATTATATAAATGATAAACAACAAGATATAAAAGAAAAATATGGTGTTAATAAAGTATATATTCCTAATGATATAAATGTTGTTAAAGATATAACTTATGAAAATAATTTAACAAGTGTAAGTAGTGTTTATAATACTATAAGTGAGAAATCTCCTTTTACTATTAAAGGTTATGTTTTTACTATTGATAAAACTAAATCAACTGATTATACAGAAGGAACTGATGAAGATCCAAATGCTACAGTTGAAGATAAGGAAAAGATAATTAAAATAAATGTTCTTGATAAAGAATTATTTAAAAATTCGGTTATGAAAACAGTTTTTTCCTTTGTAACAGAAGAAGAATATGAAAATGTTATTAATGAAACTCAAAATGCTATTATAGATACAGGTGAAATAATTGAAGCTTTATATATAGAAGATTATATTACTAGTAAAGAAGCCTATATTCCAGTTAATGAAAAAATATATACAAATGAAGAAGAATTAACCCAAGTTTTATTATTTGGAAGCGATAAGAATATGTCCGTTTATACCGTATCAAAGGAAGATACTTTAGAAAGTGTTGCTGAAGCTAATAAGATGAATGTAAATGAACTTTTAATTGCTAATTCAGCTTTAAGAAGTGAAAACGCTTTACTTTATGAAGGACAACAATTAACAGTTGGAGTGATGAATCCTTTATTTTCTATGGTTGAAGAAAAACACGTTGTTTCTGATCAAACAATTAGTTATAAAACAGAGTATGTTTATGATAATACTAAAATGGTTGGAGAACAATATGTTAGAACCCAAGGAAGTAATGGTATTACAAGGGTTACCCAAAAAGTTAAAATTGTTAATGGAGAAACAATAAACGCTTTAATTTCTGGAAGTGAAGAAATCAAGCCAGTTGTAAATGAAGTAATTGTAAGAGGTGGTAAAAGACCAACAATTGTTTCAGCTGGTAATTGGGGATGGCCTACTAATATTCCATATATTATAACAAGTAATTATGGTTGGCGTTGGGGAAGACTCCATCGTGGTGTTGATATTTCAGGAACAGGATACGGCTCTCCTATTTATGCTGCTAAACCTGGAGTTGTAGTTGATGTTAGTTATCATAATTCATTTGGATTCTATGTTACAATTAATCATCAAAATGGTTATTATACAAGATATGAACATATGGCTAATTTATCAAGATATGTAAAACCAGGTGATTATGTTAAAATGGGAGATACTATAGGAGATATGGGAAATTCAGGTGCTAGTCAAGGAACCCATTTACACTTTGAAATATGGGATGGATATCCTTATAAATCAGGAAGTAATAGTTATAACCCATTACTATTCTACTAATGAAAGCAATTATTTTAGGAAGTGGTTCAAAAGGAAATTCAACTCTTTTAATAACTGATACTAAGAAAATATTAATTGATGTTGGATTTTCTTATCCTAAAACCAAATTAATTTTAGAAAAATATAATTATAAACCAAGTGATATAGATTTTGTTTTAATTACACATGGTCATAAAGATCATATTGCAGGACTTGCTAGCTTTGTTAAAAGAGAAAAAAAGTTTGTTTATATTCCAAAAGGTATGTATAAAGAAATAAATAAAGTAGTAAATCCTGACTATATAATGCCAGTTGTTTCTAAAACTTTTATGATAGATGATTTAAAAATTACTCTTTTACCAACATCTCATGATGCTGTTGCTTCTGTTGGCTTTTTAATTGAAGACTCCAAATCTCTTGTTTATATGACTGATACGGGTTATATTTCTAAAAGTAATTTATCTTTAATGCATGACAAAAATTTATATATTTTAGAAAGTAATCATGATGTAAAAATGTTAATGGAAGGACCATATCCTTATATTTTAAAACAAAGAGTAGTAAGTGATTCAGGCCATTTATCAAATGAAATGACCGGTAATTACTTAAAAGAATTAATTGGAATCGATACTAAAGAAATAGTTCTTGCTCATTTAAGTGAAACAAATAACACCGAAGAACTAGCCTTAAAAACGGTAAATGATATTTTAAATACAGATATAGAAGTTCAAGCCGCAAGACAAGAAAGTGAGTTGGTAGTAAGTGTATGATAAAAATAATTTGTATTGGTAAAATAAAAGAAAATTATTTAAAAGAAGCAATTCTTGAATATAAAAAAAGAATAACTAAATATGATAAAATAGAAATATTAGAATTACCAGACTATGACTATGATTTAAAAAAGACATTAGAAACTGAAAGTAATAATATTTTAAAAAACATAAATTTAAAAGATTATAATATTTTACTTGATATAAATAGTAATACTTATACAAGTTTAGAACTAGCAAGTAAAATTGATAAAATTAGAAGTATAAATCATAATATTACTTTTATAATAGGTGGTTCATACGGAGTAGATGAAAGAGTAAAAAATATAGTTCAAGAAAGAATATCTTTTTCTAGTTTAACATTTCCTCATCAATTATTTAGAGTAATATTACTTGAACAAATTTATCGTTCATTTAAAATAATTAATCATGAAGAATATCATAAATAATATTCTTTTTTTGTTGCATTCTAAATTTAATTAATATATAATTAAGATGAAAGGTAGGAAATATGAAAAATAATTCAAAAGTTTTGGTTATATTATTAGCTATATTAGTACTAGGTTTAGGTGGTTTTATAATTTATGATAAGTTATTAAAAAGTAAAGATGATGATACCAAAATAATAGAAATTGGTAAAGAAAAGTATAATGATTTAGTGAAATATTTACAAGAATTAAGTTTAACAAATAATGATTATATCAAAGAAAATGATGAATATGTTAAATATTATTATAAAGAAAATTTTTCTACAGATTTTTATAAAATATTTGCAAGTAATGTAACATATAAAGATATTTTCTTAGAATTAAACAATGGTAAATGTAGTTCAAATATTAAAGATGATTTATATGAATGTTTAAAAAGTTATACATTTTTGTTAAAGGATAATAAATATTATATTGATACTGAATGTAGAGCAACTGGTTCTACAGTTGAAGCTTCTAATTTTATAGTAGATAGTCAAACTGATAATAAAATTATTTTAAATTATAATTTAGTAGTAGATAATTCAACTACTTATAATAAAGTATTAGAATTAGTTAAAGAAAATAGTGAATGGAAAATTAATAAAGTAAGTGTACCAGTTCGTTGTAGCTGGATTATTGATGTAAATTATTAATACAAAGGAGATATATGAAAGATAATAATTCAAAAGTTTTGGTTATATTATTAGCTATATTAGTACTAAGTTTAGGTGGTTTTATAATTTATGATAAGGTATTAAACAATAAAAATATTAATGATAATGACAATAATAATCAAAGTAATAGTACTAAAAGAGTTATTTATAAATTACAAGTAATACCCGGTAGTGGTCAAGTAGGAACATCTGTAATCTATGAATATAATCCAAGTGATGAAAAGAATACTAAAAAAGAAATGTTAAGAAATGAAGATGGAAATAGAAGTTTAGAAATAGTTACAAAAGAAGGGGCAATTTATTTTATGAATAGAAATGCTTCATATTATGGAAAATCTAAACTTTATAATGTTAATCTAAAATCAATTGATGTAGGAGCAGATGAAGAAGAACTTTATCATAGTTTGTATTTAACTTCTATTTATAATACTGATACTAATGAAAATGATTACAAAATATATACAACTGATTTTAAAGATGTATATGAATATGATTATAATTTTAATAAATTAACAACTTTAAGTGAAAAAATTAATATAAAAGATTTTAAAGTATTAGGTGTTTTAGATGGCTATGCTTTTATTGCTGATAGTAATTATATATATGCTATTCATTTAATTGATTACAAAATTATTAAATCAAATAGAATGATATCTTATACAAAAAGTGATAATGCTGATCCACTTTATATTGAACATGGATTTACTTTATATAATGATACGACTTTAACAGGTGGTAATGATTTTAAATTCTATACTAAAAATGGAGATAATCTCGAAACTAAATATTATTTTGATGGAACTAAATTTAATTTTTAAATAAAAAAAGGTATTATTATCTTAATTGTAATAGTACTTTTTCTATGTAAAGTTTACATTTTAGAATGAGAAAACACATTGACCTATCTAGTTTATCTATATATAATAAACTTGTAATGAAAGGAGTTTGTATGGAAAAAAATAATTCAAAAATTATAATTGCTATATTAGCTGTATTGGTACTTTGTTTAGCTGGTTTTATTGTTTATGATAAGACTTTAAATAGTGGTAATAAAACAACTGTAAATGCGGGTAGTGATCAAAAAAATGATAATAATTCAAAAGCAAATACTGATAATTGTCCAAAATGTGAAAAATGTGATAACAATTCTTCAAATACAAATAATAATTATGGAGAAAAAGTTACTAGTTTAAAAGAAATTACTCTTACTACTGAAAATCAAACAGTTACAATAGGTTCAACCAAATATAAAGTAAGAATGGATAAAGATGGTAATTTGTTTATGAATGATGTTGCTGCTAAAAATTCTAATCAAAAAAATATTAAAGTTAATAAAGCATATTTAACTGATAAGTTTATATTTTTTACCAGTCCTACACAATTAGATGATACAATTGTATTTGCTCAAGGAGAAAAAGCTAAAATCGACGTTAACAATAATGGCTTTTCATTGAGTAATTTCAAACTTGTTGATGGTTATGTTCATGCAACTGGTCATTTAATGGCAGGATTTGATAATTTTACTAATAATAACGTTGTAGTTAAATATAATGTTGATACTTTTGGAACACTTAATTTAGTAGTTATTCCAGCATGTTAAT
>CAKPFH010000031.1 GCA_934153655.1 uncultured Bacilli bacterium | reverse complement strand
ACTACCATCTAACCAAGGATAATATTTAGTAGTATCTGTACTAGATGATGGAATATTTTTAATATCAGCGCATGATTTATTAATTGTTATCCTTGATAAATTGGGATTACTAGAAGTATATTTATTAAATAAATTACTACCTATATATTGAATTCCATTTCCAATTGTTATATCAGTTAATTGATTATTCCAAAAAGCACTATAGCCTATTGTTGTTACACTATCTGGTATTGTTACACTTGTTAATTGATTATCACTGAAAGCATATGTTCCTATTTCTGATATTTTATTACCAAATGTTACATTTGTTAATTGATTCTTTGCAAAAGCATCACTTTCTATTCTTAAGATACTGTTTGGTAATATTATATTTGATAACTTATTATCTGCAAATGCATAGTAACCAATTATACTTACGTTATCACCTATTGATACATCAACTAATTGATTATTATTAAAAGCGTAATCACCTATTGCTGTTACACTATTAGGTATTGTTATACTTGTTAATTGATTATCACTAAAAGCAGAATCACCTATTTTTATCACGTTATCACCTATTGATACATCAGCTAATTGATTATTTCGAAAAACATCATCACCTATTGTTGTTACACTATCAGGTATTATTATACTTGCTAATTGATTACCATAAAAGGCAGAACCACCTATTGTTGTTACACTATTAGGTATTGTTATATTTGCTAATTGATTATTAACAAAGGCAGAATCACCTATTTCTATCGCATTATCAGGTATTTTGATAGTTGTCAAATTATTGTTTGCAAAAGCACCACCTTGTATCAACATTACAGTATCTGGTATTGTTGCTCTTATCAAATTTTTGCGTTCAAACGAACCAGTTGGACGAGAGCCAGTTGTTGGATTTACATAATATTTTTTATTATAATTATTTAAATCATTAAATTTATAATTATTAATTTTATTTGATAATTGTTCTATTATATTAGTTTTTGTATTTCCTATAACTGTAACTGGATATCCTTTAATTGTACTTGGTATTATTACATCAGATCCACATGTTGCATCATAATCAAGAATTGCTACCCCTGTTACTGAAGTAATTATATTGTTAGTTTCAAAATAATCTAAATCATCAGTACTAAATACATTATAATTTAATAGAGTTTGAAAAACACCACCTTGATTTGTTCCTGTCCCTTTACAAAATGCCTCTGGAGTTTCTCCAGTATACCAATCCCATTTAAGACTTGTGACATAAGTTGTACATTTATTTAATTCATCTGTTGTCATATTATTATTTACTTGATAAGTTTTAGTAATTCCAGTAGTAAAACATGCTTCATCTGTTGCAATATTTTTTTCATCAAAGTCCCCTGCTACATCTACTTTAATAGATGCAAAGATGTTTTCCCATTCTTCCATGGTATAATCTACATCATTGGTGTTTCCAATAACCGTATCATTTGAAATCCACATATAAAGTCTATAAGTAATTGAGACTTCACTTGTTGTATTTCTATTTATAGTATTAACCCATATTCTTTTACTAGTTAAATCATTATAACTTCTTCCATCAAATACAGTTGTTGTCGTTCCATTTTTAGTTTCTGTTAAAGTAAATTTTAATAAATTATCTTTTATTCTTGTTTTTCCAGATACTTCATCTCCATGTTTTAAAATGATTTCATACCAAATATCTTTATTAGTTGTTGTATTCTTCCCGTCTATGGTAAATTCAAAGAAACTAGTTGCATCATAGGTTTCAGTTGGTAGTACATTTGTTAAATTAATAGCATTACTACCATTTGCATAATGCATGTACACATCCCCTACTACAAGATTTGAATTCTTACCAGTTTTACTAATTGTAAATATGGAATAAGTTAAACCAATTGTTAATACTAAAACACCTAGTATGATACTAATAATTATAATTGTTTTCTTGTTATTTTTCATATTTATCATTCCTTCTATTATATATATTTATATTATAGCAAATTTTTTTAATTTTGTAATTACTTTTTTCTTATTTTTCCAACTTGCCATTTTTTTAAATTTGTAGTATAATACAAACCAATTTAAAGAAGGGGTTTATATGGATGAAAAGGAATTTTTACTTAAATTAAATTCTATTATTATAACTGATGAATATAATAATGATTTTATTAATAATATTTTTAATATAATTAAAACTTATTTAAAAGCTGATGAAATAATTTATAGTAAATTTAAAAGAAATGATGATCCAACTACTAATAATGATTTTAAAGTAACAAGTTCAGATATTTTAATTAAATTAGATAATTCCTATTTAATAATTAAAAAAGTAAAAAAAGAATTAGATAATATAGATTTCTTTAAAGAATTTTTAACTTCTATTTTAAATAATATGTTTAAAAATATTATAATTACAGATAAATTAAAAAATGAAAAATATACTGATAGTATGCTTGAAATATATAATCGTTTAGCATATGAAAATTTACTTAAAGAAAAAGAATTTAATCATGTTGGTATTATCTTTATTGATGTAAATTATTTAGGTGTTATTAATAATACATATGGTCATGAAGCGGGAGATTTATTATTAAAAACTATAAGTTCTTGTTTAAAAAAGCATTTTAGAAAAACTGATATTTATCGTATTGGTGGAGATGAAATAGTTATAATTGTTAAAAATATTGCTGAATATTTATTTATTTCTAAAACTAAAGATATGTTAACATCTATTTCTAATACTCCTTATAGTGTATCAATTGGAGTTAGATATGAAGATAAAACATGTGATCTTAAGTCTTCAGTTAAAGCTGCTAACTTTTTAATGGAAGAAAATAAAGAAGAGTTTCGAAGAAATAATCCTGATAAATATATAAATAAATATCAAGTTAAGTTTATTGGTGATAAATTAAAATAAATTTAAATTTTTAGCATATATTTAAATGGTGAATATATGTTAAGTGATAATGAATTTATAGAAAATAGTTTAATAAGTAATTTATATTATTTAAGAACTCTTAGAGAATTTTGTGCTAGAGTTGAATTATCTCTTCCTAGTTTTTATACAAATTATATTAATAAAGCTAATAATCTTGCTAAAAGATGTGAAAATCTTGGTACTTTAATTGTTAATAATTATGCTAATAATAATATTCCAAGTGTTGCTCTTAATAGTAGTATCTTTGTAACTAAATATACTATTACTTTAGAAGAATTAACTAATAAATTATTTAATTATAATATGGATACTAGTATTACTAAAAATGAATTAAATTTAAAACCTGGTATTCCAACTTCTACTAAAAATTTAATAGAAGGACTTGAAAGAGTTAATAATGAAGCTTTAGAAATTGCTAATGAATTTATTAGTTTTTCAGAAGAATTAAGTACTAATATTAATAATCAAAATTGTTTTTGCTTTTATTATAATTCTTTAAATAATAATACTGTATATGAAATGAATGTTTATACTTTAGTTCTTGAAAGATTAATCAATAGAAATAATTTAGATCCTCTTTATGTTATTGATTATGAATATGGTTTTAATAAATTAATGGCAAGTATTGCAACCTATATAAGAGGAGAATGTGATCCAATATACGCTGATGTAGTTGATAAGGCAAATGATTTTTACAATGAATATACTAATTTAATAGATGAATATGATAATTTAGTTTTATCTCCTGATAATCAAAAAAATATGACTAATAATAGCATTGAACTTGCTAAAAGATTTAAAATATTTGTTGAAAGTATAATTGAAAAATTATTAAATAAAGAGTTATATTTTACAACTCCTCCCATTACTAAGGATAATGCTTTAACCGATATTAATTATTTTATTTATAATTTAGAAGAAAATAAACAAGAAAATTAAAAACACTTCAAACGAAGTGCTTTTTTTAAGACTTTAATGTAACAGATGAAATCTTACAACCAGAGAACATATCAGTAGTTGTTGTATTACTAGTAACCCAACCACTTCCAACATAAATAACATCAAGATTAGTACAATCTTTAAACATAATGTTCATATCTGTTGAATAGGCATAATAAATACTATTACCAAAAAGATCACTATTGCCAGCACCTTCCCATTTTTGACTATTTATTTTAGAAGTATCCCAATTTGATATATCTATCTCACTTACCTTTATTCCTCTAAATGCTTCCTGAGCTCCTCTTAAACTTGAAGTTTGCCAGCCACTTAAATCAAGTTTATTGTTAATACCGGTGAATGATGAACAACCATTTAAAAATCCTCCAATATCAACTAACTTAGTAACATTCCAACTAGAAACATCTCCTATTGTTGTTAGTTTATAACAATCATCAAACATATTATACATAGATAAAACATTAGAAGTATTCCAATTTGATAAATCAAGAGACTCTAATACAAAACAATCAGTAAACATGTGATTAAACGAAGTTGCACTTGATGTATCCCATTTTGATAAATCAAGTGTTGTTAAATTTTTACCTTGTCCATAAAACATAGAAGTAAATTCTTCTACTTTTGACACATCCCAATTACTAATTCCTGCAAGTGTTTCATTAGTTAATTTACCAGAGCCTGTATAAGATTCCCCATTTTCAAACATGTTTTTCATATTAGTTACCTTGCTTGTATCAAAGTTTTTAAGACCTATTATATTAACTTCATTAGCAGTTGATTTTAAACCTACCCCAGTAAACATTTGTGTCATTATATTTACATTCGATGTGTTAAAATTACTTACATCCAATGATGATAAATTAAAACATTCGAAAAACATTTGCATCATACTCACTACATTTGATGTATTAAATTTCTTTAAATTTAAATTATTTAAGGCACGACAATACATAAACATAAAACTCATATTAATTACATTTGAAGTATCAAAATTATTTAAATTGATTGTTTCAAGTTTTAAACATATCATAAACATAGCTGTCATATTTACTACATTAGAGGTATCAAAATTATTTAAATTTAAATTTGCTAAACTTGAACATTGTTGAAACATATAACCCATATCTATAACATTACTTGTATTAACATTAGTTAAATCAATCGAAGACATATTTTTATAATTATAAAACAACCAATTAGAATCACTTGGAAAATAAATTGTTTCACTACTTGCTATATGAAGTATGTACTTGCCTGGATTGTTTGTATCTTCTTCTATCCATTTTTTATAATGGATATCTTCGTTTTCTGTTTCGTTAGCAAGTCTTTTTATATTTGCTTTTTTACTATTTAATAGAAAACTTAGTTTGTTGTTTGTATTATTATTGTTATTAATTGCTTTAATTGTTGCCTTATTATATTGTTCTTCTATTTCTTTGTTTGTTAAAGTCTCGAACTTTATAGCAGATATATCTGTTTTTTCTACTCCATCTATATTTGCAAGTAAACCTTTACCATTATATGATGCATCATATACAAGGGTATTGTAAGTAACTGGCTTTTCTGTAAAGTCTCCATTTACATCTACTCTAACACTTGCAAATACATCATTCCAGTTATTATTAGTTCCTGTTATATAGTAATTACAATCATTAAGATCTTGATTACATACTTTTACTGTATCTGATATCCACATATATAGTCTATATTTCTTGTTTGTATTATTTGTTGATGCTTCTATTTTATCTGACCAGATTCTTTTATTGTTTAAACTTGCATAGCTTCTATTATTGAATAACTCAGTTTCCTTGTTTTCATTATCTACTTCAACAAGCCTAAATCTTAAAAACTCTGGATTTAATCTTATATTTCTTGTTGCACTATCAAGTCCATTGTTTAAAACTATTTCATAGTATATTGTTTTTTTACTATCGTTTACGCCATCAATTGTAAATTCAAAATAATTATCACTTGAATATTTATTTGTTGGCATAGCATTTTCAATTGTTAATTCATTTGTTTCTGTGTAGTGCATATAAATATTACCAGTTATTAAATCATTTTTAGTACTTCCTATTCTTGTATAAGTAAATATAGCATAGGCAGTTCCAATTAATAATACTAGTAAACTTAGTATAACACTTGTTATTATTATTAGTTTTTTATTATCTTTCATACATATCCTTTCTTTTTTACACGACTAAAAGTTGTAGTTTTATCTACAACTTATTTACATTTATTTTAGGTATCATTTATATACTTAACATGCTTAAATATTAAGTAATTATAGGGTATTTCTACCCCCCCCCCTTGTAAAATTATGTAAAGTAAGAGTTTTTAAAAGTGTCAAGTTAATTAGTTCTTTTTTCATATTTATTCCTCCTACTCTATATAAATAGTAGCATTTTTAAAAATATTTTTCAAGTTTTTTTATAATTCTTCTTCTAATTCTTCAACGTTATATTCATTTAAAGTTTTAATTTCGATACTATTTAATTTAAATTTATCATTTAATAAATCAAGTAAATCTTCTAACTTAGAAAATTCTTTTTTGTGTAAAGAAAAGTTATAAGTTATAGTAGTTTCTTTATTAGTATTTTTAATACTTGCATTATAATCAGTTATTTTTAAATCAGTTAAAATGGTTTTTACTAACTTTTTAATATCTTTTAAATCATCTTTATTTAATTTAATAATTAGTAAGTATTCACCTTTTTTATTCTTTGAATCACTAATGGCATTAATTAATTTGTTTATATATCTAAGAATTATATTAGCAAATAATATTAGAATTGTACCCACTATTGCTTCAACAATTGCTCCTCCGGCACAAAGAATACCAATAGCTGCATCACACCAAAGAGTAGCCGCAGTTGTTAAACCCCTTATTTTCTTTCCATCTTTAAGAATTACTCCCGCACCTAAAAAACCAATTCCAGCAACTACTTGACTGGCAATTCTTGAAATATCAACTGCTCCTACGGAGAATGAGAATGTTACAAATAAGAATGCTCCTAAGGAAACTAAGATAGTTGTTCTAAGACCAACTACTCTTCTTCTATATTGCCTTTCAATTCCAATTAAAAAACTTAAAGAAAAACATATTATTAAATATAAAATAAACTCATCATTCATAAATACCTCTATTCTAGATAATTATAGCATGAAAAAGAAAAAAAGCATATAAATATGCCTAAAATTTTATTTTTTCTTCTATATAGCTTACAATTTCATTTACTGGTAAAGTAATTTGTTCCATTGTATCTCTATCTCTTATAGTAACTGTATTATTATTAATTGTTTCATCATCAACAGTTATACAAAAAGGAGTTCCAATAGCATCACTTCTTCTATAACGTTTACCAATATTACCTGCCTCATCATAAGTTGTCATAAAACTTTTACTTAATTCTTTATAAATTTCAAGAGCACGCTCTTGATGAAATTTTTTAACAAGTGGTAAAACTGCTACTTTATATGGTGCTAAGAAAGGATGAAATTTCATAACTTCACGACTTGTTCCATCGGCTAATTCTTCTTTTTCATATGAATCACAAAGAACTGTTAAAACTGTTCTTTCAACCCCAACTGATGGTTCAATTACATAGGGAATATATTTTTCATTGGTTTCAGGATCAAGATACAACATACTTTCTCCTGATACACTTTGATGTTGTTTTAAATCATAATCAGTACGGCTTGCGATTCCCCAAAGTTCTCCCCAACCAAATGGAAATTTATATTCTATATCTGTTGTTGCATTACTATAAAAACATAGTTCTTCTTGTGAGTGATCACGTAGTCTTAATTTATCTTTGTTAATCCCAAGACTTAACAAGTAATTAAAACAATATTCTTTATAGTATTTATGCCATTCAAGTTCAGTTCCTGGTTTACAGAAAAATTCAAGTTCCATTTGTTCAAATTCTCTAACTCTAAAAATAAAGTTACCAGGAGTTATTTCATTACGAAAACTCTTACCTACTTGTCCTATACCAAAAGGTACTTTTAAACGCATACTTCTTTGAACATTTAAAAAGTTAACAAATATTCCTTGGGCAGTTTCTGGACGTAAATAAATAGTTGCTTTCGCATCTTCCGTTACGCCTTGAAAAGTTTTAAACATTAGATTAAATTGTCTAATATCAGTGAAATTAGATTTACCACACTTTGGACAAGGTACTTTTTCAGATTTAATAAACTCCATTCTTTCTTCATTGGTCATCATATCACCTTTATTTGAATTAGTATAATCGTTTATTAAATTGTCAGCACGATGTCTTGTTTTACATTCTTTGCAATCTATTAAAGGATCAGCAAATGTTTTTAAATGACCTGAGGCCTCCCATGTTTTTGGATTCATTAAGATTGCTGAATCAAGTCCTACATTATTAGGATCTTCTTGAATAAACTTTTTAAGCCAAGCCTTTTTAACATTTTCTTTTAATAATGCTCCAACTGGTCCAAAATCCCAAGTATTAGCAAGTCCTCCATATATTTCACTTCCTTGAAATATAAATCCATATTGTTTACAATAATTAACTAAATCTTCCATTTTCATAAATATTCCTCCTAAATAAAAAAGAATTCCTAAGATGTAAAGACGATTTACCGCGGTTCCACTTTACTTATTCCTAAGAATCCCTCTAACTACATAACTGATAGGTTTCCAAGCCCGTCTTCGTTTTATAAGTTATATTATATATATTTTTTTTATTTTTGTAAATAGTTTAACTATATTTTTCTAAAAGTCTTTTTATTTTTTAACAAATACTCTATTTATTGGATACTCTCTGTATAGATAATCATTATTTCCGTAGATATATTCTTCTTCTTTTTGATAATCATATTTAAACATTTTAGTATCTATTTTCAAAGCATCATGATTTTCATAAACATCAAAATCTAACTCATCACGTTTTAAAGATGGTTGTTTTTCGTACACTTCCCATTTTAAAGATGCCATAGTATTTCGTAACTCTTCAAGTTTATCTTTTTCATCATCAGTAATTTGAACATATAGAGGTTTTCCTATTGTGACAATACATTTTTTTATCATATCACGTTCTTGACACTCTATTTTATCGGTTTCTATATATTCGATTACAATAGGAATTATAGGTTTTCCTGTTATTTTGGCAATTTTTATTACCCCCATATGAAATGGGAGAAGTAACTTGGCAGGGTGCACACACCAAGTTCCTTCTGGAAAAATTACAACATTTCTTTTTTGTAAAACTTTTTCAATTAAAGCATTTCTTCCATTAAATGCTGAAAAAGGATTTGTTCTATCAATAAAAACACACGATCCAAGTTTTAATAAAATTCTATTCATCATATTTAAACTATCCTTAGCACATAAAGAATAAAAATTATCATGTAAAATTTCTTGCAATATGTAATAATCATGACTATTTGAGTGATTACAAGCAAATATATATGTATCATCCATAATATTTTCTTGACCATTAACTTCAAGTTCAAAATTTCTAACTTTTTTAGCAAGAACTTGATAAATTTCATGAATATCTTTTAAAGTTTTATCTTGTAATAATTTTTGGTTTTGATAATATTCTCTTATTTTTAAATAATATTCTTTTTGTTCTTCTTTGGTTAATTTTTTTTCTTCTTCTCTTGATAAAAATTTAAAACTATTATTCATATTAACTATTTATCTCTTTTATTTTGTCTTCTATTCTTTTAGCATATTCAAGTGATTCGTCATAGACAAAGTTAAGTTCTGGGGTATGGCGCATATCAATTCTTTTAGCAAGCATAGTTCTTAAATAACCTTCACTGTCTCTTAACTCTTTGGCAACTAATTTTTTATCTTCGTTAAAGCAAGTATAATATACTTTAGCAAAGCTTAAATCATTAGTTATTTTTACACTTGTTACAACAACACTTTTTAAAACTTCGTTTTTAACTTCCGTTCCAAAGATAATATTCAACTCTTCCATAAAGGCATTGTTGTATCTTTCTAATTTAACAGCTTGCATTATTTTTTCACCTCAACATTTGTAAATGTTTCAATGATATCTCCTTCTTTAATATCTTGATAACCATCAAGAGTGATACCACAGTCATAACCATTTTTAACTTCTTTAACACTATCTTTTTCTCTTTGTAAAGAACCAATTTTACCAGTATAAATAACTACACCATCACGAATAAGTCTTGCCTCACTATTATTTTTAATAACACCTTTATTAACATGAGATCCTGCTATAATACCAATTTTTGAGAATTTGAATATTTGCCTTACTTCGGCTTCTCCTAAAATAACTTCTTCAAATACAGGATCAAGCATTCCTTTAATAGCACTTTCCATATCTTCTACAACTTTATAAATAATATTATATAATCTAATATCAACATTTTTTTCTTTAGCAAAATCCATTATTTTAGCATTAGGTCTTACATTAAAACCAATGATAATAGCATGAGAAGCATCAGCAAGAATAATATCACTTTCTGTAATTGCTCCAACACCACTTCTAATAACATTTACCCAAACACCATCAATATTAATTTTACCAAGAGATTGTTTAACTGCTTCTTCACTACCTTTAACATCACATTTTAAAACAACATTAATTTCTTTTTCCCCAGCTTCAACCATACCGAACAAGTCTTCTAAACTCATACCAGCTTTATTAGTATCAACACTCTTACTTCTAACTTGTCTTTCCAAGGAAATTGTTCTTGCTTCTTTTTCTGTTTCAAAAGCCATGAATTTGTCCCCTGCTAAAGGTAATTCATTGATACCGGTTATTTCAACTGGAGTTGATGGAGTTGCACTGGTAATATTATTTCCTCTATCATCTTTTAAAGTTCTAATTTTACCATAGCTAGTTCCAATTACAACTGGATCTCCTAAACGAAGAGTTCCACTTTGAACAAGTAAACTAACAATACTTCCAACTTTAGAATCATTTCTAGCTTCAAGAACTGTTCCGGTTGCATAACGATTTGGATTAGCTTTCAAGTCTTCAAGTTCACTTACTAAAAGAAGGGTTTCTAATAATTCTTTAACACCATCACCTTTTTTAGCTGAGATATTACAAGTAATTACATCTCCGCCAAATTTTTCTGGAACAAGTCCGTATTCAGTTAATTCGGTTAAAACCCTATCAACATTAGCTTCTGGTAAATCAATTTTATTAACAGCAACAACAATTGGAACACCAGCTGCTTTAGCATGATCAATTGCTTCTTTAGTTTGAGGCATTACCCCATCATTAGCAGCAACAATTAAAACAACAATATCAGTAACACTAGCACCACGTGAACGCATCTTGGTAAATGCTTCATGGCCTGGAGTATCAATAAATGTTACTTTTTTATCATTTACAAGAACTTGATAAGCCCCAATTGCTTGCGTAATTCCTCCAGCTTCCCCACTTGCAACATTAGTTTTTCTAATAGTATCAAGTAAAGTAGTTTTACCATGATCAACATGTCCCATTATTGTAATAACAGGAGGACGTGATACTAAATCACTTGGATTATCTACTATTTCATATTTTTCAAAGTTAGCTTTATCAACACTTTCTTCATTTTTTAATTTTTTATTATAATCAAGTAATAACAATTCAACTGTATCAAAACTTAAATTTTGATTAACATTAGCCATGATACCTAAATTAAATAATTTTTTAATAATTTCACTAGCATTTACTTTCAAAAGACCAGCAAGAGTACCTGGTGTCATTTTATCATGATAAACTATAACATCATCTTCATCTTTATTAGTCATTAGTTTATTACGATGTTTATAAATTTCTTTTTTATTCTTTTGAAATTTTATTTTAGCATCATTTTTACTTTCTACTTTTGATTTAACTTTTTCTTTTTTTGAACTTACCTCATCTAAATCAATGTCAATTTTACTAACTAAATTATCAACTTTGCTTTCAAGTTCTTCATCAATTTCATAATCAGGATTTTCATTTTCTTTTAAAGAATCTATTTCATTATCAAGTAAAATTATCTCATCATCAGTTAATATGTCATCTTCACTTTCATGTTTAAGATTTAATTTTTTACATAAATTAATGATTTCATCAACGTTTTTATTTACATCTAATGCATACTCTAAAATACTCATACAAACACCTCTTTCTTTTTTATTTTAATTTTCTTTTATGATTTTTTCGATACTTTCGTAGATACTATCTGAAATAGATGTTTCTAAATGTTTTTCAAGAGCTTTTGTTTTCTTGGCTTTTTCTAAAACTTCTAAATCTTTTTTTATATAAGCTCCTCTTCCATTCATCTTCCCAGTTAAATCTACTGATACTACTCCATCTTTATCTTTTACAATGCGAAGTAATTCTCTTTTTTCACATTTTTCACGAGTTACAACACAACTTCGCATTGGAATTTTTTTAACTTTCATACTTCACCTATTGTAATTTTATGCCTAGTTTACTTGCTTCTTCCTCATTTTTAATATCAAGTTTGTATTTAGTTAAACGACTTGCAAGTTTAGCATTAATTCCTTTTTTACCAATAGCAAGGGAGAAATTTTCTTTATCAGCAAAAACCATAGCTTCATTTTTCTTTGGATCAGTTATTAAAACCGTAATATTCTTAGCAGGTGCCATAGCATTTTCTATAAACACTTTTGGATCTTTGTCATATTTTACTAAATCAATTTTTTCACCTTTTAATTCTTTAATAATGCTAGCAATTCTAACACCTTTTTCTCCAATACAAGCTCCAATTGGATCAAAATTTGGTTTTTCTGAATAAACAGCAACTTTACTTCTAACTCCAGCTTCCCTTGCTACAGCATACATTAAAACATTACCACTTGCAAATTCGGGTATTTCAAGTTCAAATAATCTTTTAACAAAGCCATAATGAGTACGACTTAATTTAATAACTAAATTACGTCCTGAATTATCAATTTTAGTAACATAAACCTTGATAGTTGAACCCATTTCAATTTTTTCTCCAGGAATTATTTCTCTTTTTGGAAGTATTCCATTACATTTACCAAGATCAATATAATAATTATCTGTATCTTCTAAAGCAACAGTTCCAAGAAGCATTTCTCCTTCTTTATCTTCAAAGGCTGATACGATACTACTTCTTTCAGCTTCTCTTATTTTTTGAACAACTACTTGTTTAGCAGTTGAAGTTGCAACTCTTGAAAAATCTTCTTTTGGTTTAATTTCAGTATCAATTGTATCTCCTACTTCAAGAGTTTTATTGATTTTTTTAGCATCTGTTAAAGTAATTTCAAGATCTGGATTTACTTCCTTCGTATAAGTATTTCCTTCTTCATCTGTAAGCTCTAAATCATCAGATATAACCGTTAAATAAGAATAAACTTTAATATCTCCAGTTTCTCTATTAATTACTACTTTACTATTACTTTTTCCATAATTCTTTTTAAACGCTGTAGTTAAAGCTGTTTCCATGGCTTCAAAAACAATTTCCTTATCAATTCCTTTTTCTTTAACAATATTATCAACTGCTGTTAAAAATTCTTTAGCATTCATCATTTACACTCCCCTTACTTTTTCCATAAATATCTAGTATATAGCTTTCTTCAACTAAGTTGGCATTAGTTATAATTGGATCAATTATTTTAGTAGCACTAACAATCTTATCTAAATCAATAGTATCATTACTATCTAAACAAATCCTGAAATATAAATTATTTCCTTCTTTTTCTAAGATAACACTATCAACAAATAAGTTAAGTTCTTCTAAAGATCCATCTAATAAAGTTTTTACTTTATCTTCCATACTCCTCCTTATTAAATTAAAGAGTAGGATCTCTCCCACTCAAACAACATAATTATATCACACTTTTTAAGTAATTCAACTAAAAAACTTTATATTTTTTGCTTTTTTTATCTTAATTAAGTAAAAATAAAAAAATAAGTACAAAAAAATCCTTTTTCAAGGATTTATAAACAATATTGGTGGAGCATAGCGGGATCGAACCGCTGACCTTCACGGTGCAAACGTGACGCTCTCCCAGCTGAGCTAATGCCCCAATAAATATAATTCTTATTGCCACTAACGCAACAACATATAGAATTATATTATAAAGTCTTACTAATTGTCAATATGTTTTTGTAAAAAAGTTGTTAAATCTTCTATTTTTACTTCAAATTCTTCTTTTGTCTTTAAGTTTTTAACTTTTATTACTCGAGAAGAAACTTCATTACTACCAATTATACTAATAAATTTAATATTTTCACTATCAGCATATTCAAAACATTTACCTACTTTTTTCTTATTCATTTCAATTAATACTTTAATATTATTTTCTCTTAAAGTAGTTGCAAGTTTTAAACATGGGGCATTAGTATCAAGCGGAACTAAGTAAATATCAATTAAAGATTTTTCTTCTTTTTCATGTCTTAAAATTTCATAGATTGGTTCAAGTCCAAATGATAAACCAACTGCTGGATACAAAGAACCATTATCCATAAAATCAGTTATAATCTTGTTGTATCTTCCTCCAGCTCCAAGAGCACCAGTTATTCTTAGTTTAGTATCATAAAATTCAAATACTACTCCCGTATAAATAGTTAAACCTCTAGCAAGAGTTGATGTAAATACGCATTTATCTAAAACATTTAATTCTTTTAAATAAGTTTCTAATTCTTCAAGTTCTGTTAAACCTTCTTTAATTAAAGAATTAGTAGTATTTTCAAACATTTCTTTATATTCATTTTTAGAATAAACAAATAATTTTAATAAGTTTTCTATACTAGTATCAGGAATATCTATTTCTTTTAACATAGAAACTAATTCTTCTCTTGTGATTTTTTCTAATTTATCAATTATTCCTATAGTTGATACAACTTTTTCTTCTGGAATACCACTTTCCTTAATTAAGCCTGACATTAATTTACGATTATTGTATTTAACAATTACATCTATTCCTAATTCTTTATAAGTATTAATAGCCATTAAAATTTGTTCAGCTTCAATTAATCTATTATCAATTCCTACAACATCAATATCACATTGATAAAATTCTCTGGTTCTTCCTAGTTTTACTGGACCATTTCTAAATACTCTTCCTATTTCATAACGACGAAAAGGCATTTTTAAATCTTTATTCAAGCCTATTACTTTACAAAAAGGAACAGTTAAATCATATCTAAGTCCTAAATTTCTATCACCTTGATCTTTTAACTTATAAATTTCACTTAATATTTCAGCATCACTTTCATATTTATAAGCTAATAAATCATAGTAATTTAAAATAGGTGTTTCAATTGGTAAATAACCATATTTTTCAAAATTACGCTTTAAAACATCAATTATTTTATTACGAACAATTTGATCTTTTGGTAAAAAATCTGTTGTTCCTTTTAAATTCATTAATTTCATAAAACCTCCTAATTATCACGTACACTACAATTTAATTTAGATGTTACATATTCTATTATTTTATTAAATACTTGCATTACTTCTTCATCACTTAAAGTTTTAGCATCATCCATAAAAGTTAAAGTATAAGCAATTGATTTTTCATTTTCTTTAACGTTTTCTCCAGTGTAAACATCAAATACTTGAATATCTGTAAGTAGTCTTCCTCCACTTTTTTTGATTAAATCAACAATTGTTCCTGATTGAACACTTTTATCAACAACAAAAGCAACATCTTTTATAATACTTGGGTATTTTGATGATTCTTTGTATTTGATTGGTTTGGTTTCTTTATTTAATTTGGTTAAAGAAATCTCAGCTACATACACATCATCTTTTATAATACTTGGATGAATTTTTCCAATTATTCCAATTGCTTCTCTATCAAGTAAGATATTAGCAGATATCCCGTCATGTAAAAATGAAATAATATTTTTTTCAAAATTATAACGATTTTTAAATCCTAAGAATTCTAAAGCACTTTCAATTATTCCTTTTACTAAATAAAAATCTACTTTAATAGAATTATTATTCCAAGAATTAGTTAAATAATTACCAGTTAAAAGCATAGTTAATTTTACATCTTCATTATATAAACTATCATAAGTTTTAGATATTTCATAGATTAAAATATCTTTTACTTTTCGAGCTTTATTATATTCATAAATATTAATTAAAGATGGAATTAAAGTTGTTCTTACAACACTTTTATCTAAACTCATTGGGTTTGGTAAAATAGCATTTTCTTTGTTTTCATAATTATAAGTTTTCATCATTTCAGGTGATACTAAAGTATAAGTTTTAACTTCATTCAAGCCAAGAGAACGCATATGTTTAGAAACATTTTTACGCATTAATAAATCTCCCTTGTATTCACCTTTTTTAATTGCAACTTTTGGAAGTGTTGATACTAAATTATGATAACCATAAAGTCTTCCTATTTCTTCGGCTATATCATTTACATTTGGTTCTATATCAAGTCTACGATTAGGAATTGTTACAGTAAATTCGTCTTTTTCTAATTCATAAGCAAAGCCTAGTCTTGTAAATTCATGTTCCATATCGCTAACTTTTATATTAATACCTAACATTTTATTAACATCATCTGCCATAAATTTTACTACTTTTAAAGTTTTATCAACTTTATCAAAACTTACTACTCCTGATAATATTTTAGCATTTGCATATTCTTGAAGAAGATGACAAGCTCGATTTAGGGCATCACTTGTATATTCATAGTTTAAACCTTTACCATATCTAATTGAAGCTTCACTTTTTAAATTTAATCTACTTGAAGTGTTACGAATACTTACTCCATCAAAAATAGCACTTTCAATTAAAATGTTCTTGGTATTATTATCAATATCTGTTGATAACCCCCCCATAACTCCAGCTATACAAACAGGTTCAACACCATTAGTAATAACAATATCATCATGAGTTAATATTCTTTCTTTATTATCTAAGGTTGTAATTTTCTCACCGTCAACTGCATCACGAACTAAGATTTTATCACCTAATTTATCTTTATCAAAGAAATGAAGAGGTTGACCATATTCTAACATAACATAATTTGAAATATCAACAACATTATTAATAGGACGCATTCCAGCATCAATTAATCTTTTTTTGATAAAATCAGGAGATTCTTTAATCTCAACATCACTTACCATTTTAGCTAAATAATAAGGACATTTATTAGTTTTAACTTCTAAACTTAATTTATCAAGAACACTTGTCTTTTCTTCTTTAATAGTAAGGCTTGGAAGTTTAACTTTTCTATTTAAAATAGATGCTACTTCATAGGCAAACCCGATATGATAAAAACAATCATTATTTCTGTGTTTATGAATATCAAGTTCTAAAACTGTCGTTTCTTTATTCATATATTTAATAGGATCAGAGCCAACTGGAGCATCATTTGGTAATTCGTGAAT
>CAKPFH010000030.1 GCA_934153655.1 uncultured Bacilli bacterium | reverse complement strand
AAAAGTAATTAATGAAAAAAATATCTTGAAAATCTAAAAATTATTTGATATTATTAAATAGTAAAAAGAATAAAAAGTACAAAAAATTTTTAAAAGGAGTTGATTTTTATGAATAAAACAAATAGTTACTTTACAACAAATCAATCTCTAACTTTACAAAACTTTACATGGGGGGGGGGTATATAAACCCTTATTAAATAAAGAGTTTTGTAATAAATTAAATGAAAAAATAATAATAAAAAACATGATTAAGTTTACAGTAAACTGTAATTTTTAATCATGTTTTTTTACATGTCCACATAATATGATTTTTATTTTTAACAAAACTATTTATTATTAATAAAATATATGTTAATACAAAATCATATTAGAATAGAGGGGCAGAGAATAGGAGTTAGTATGAAAAATAAAAAATTAATAATTTTAACTTTAATAACAGGAATATTAATTACAACCATAGGAATAACTTATTCGATTTTTACAACTAGTAGAACAAGTAAAAATTCAAGTCTAGTAGTAGGCGATATCTACATGCATTACAACGAAACCAATGAACTTAAAATAGAAAATGCTATGCCAAGTAGTACTTTTGATCAAACAAAATATTTTGAGTTCACGATAGATGGAAAGAATACTTATACTGAAAAAGATATTTGGTATGAGATAGTCTTAACTAAAGGAGATAATCAAACAGGAAAAACCAGAATAAAAGATAATTTATTAAAATTTAGATTAACAACCATCAGTAATGGAGTTGAAACCGAATTATTAAATAACAAAAGTTATGATGATTTAACAAGTAAAAGAATATATGTTGATACAATTAATAAAAATACAACAACTGAAATAGCAAGAACTTATAGACTTTATATGTGGGTATCAAATGATACTAAAATAGGTAATATTAATCAAGATTATACTATGGAAGAGTGGAATAATGTTTTTGCATCTATCAAAGTAAAAGTAACGGGAGACTTTAATAAAAAGAGAGTAGAAAACATAGAAGATTTTAAAGCAATGTTATTAACTGAGAAAACCAATACTATTATTGAAGAAGATGATACAATTTATATTTCAGGATCAAGCACTGATGTAGATTACAATTATGTTTGGTACTCTGGTAAACTTTGGCGAATAACAGCAATTAATCCAGATGGAACTTTGAAAGCGATAACAGATGATGCAATTACAACTATTTCCTATGGAAGTGATGTAAATTTTTATAATATTTCCAAAAAAAATGATACGACATATACTGGATCATATATATACCAATTTCTAAATGAAGACTTTTTAGATACTTTATATAATTATCAAAATATAATAGTAGAAGATAGTACATGGAATATAACAACTGGTAGTGGTAGTACTAAGTTACCTGAAACGACTTTAATTAATAATTCTACGATTGGTAAAAACACATCCATAGGACTTTTAAATAGTTATGAATATTATTTAAGTTATAAAAATTCAAGTTATGATACTGGTTATTTAAAGAATGATTTTTCTTGGTGGTTATTAAATCCATATAATTCATCTTTTATAACGTATGTAAGTTATGGAGGTACTGCTTGTTATGGTCTTGCTAAGAGTTTTATGGTACGTCCAGCAATAAATTTGAAATCAACTATTAAATTTTTTGATGGTACTGGAAGTGTTGATAATCCATATAGAATATTAGATGATAAGAAAAAACCAACGTCAAATACTACATTATTAAATACAAGAGTTAGTGGTGAGTACGTGATTTTTGATGAAGATGGAGATAGTTCGACCAAAGAAGTTTATAGAATAGTTGGAATAGAAGATGGGAAAGTTAAATTAAATAAAAATGATTATATAAGAAGTGGCACAGATGTTGTTGAAAAAATGTTTAGTACAAGTTCAACTTATGGAAATGGAGATAGTGATGATTACTGGGACTATTATTTAAATAATACTTGGTATAATAGTTTAGCATCAAAAAGTATGTTAGATAAAGGAACATATTATGTAAAAGCAGTACCAGGTGGTATAAGTTATAAAAATTCTTTATGTAATACAAGTAATACAACTGAAACAACTAAAAGTTGTACAAAAACAACAAGCATATGGAATGGTTATGTGGGACTACCAAGACATGGAGAAATGTTTGCAAGTGTACAAGGGAAAATTAATAATATGAGTGATATGATGTGGTTAATAACTCCATATGAAACTAGTTCTATTAGATATATTTATAGTGACAGTAATCTTAAATATCATGATGAATTTTCAACTAATCATGCTGCACGCCCCTCAATATACCTAAAATCAAACGTTGTCATAACAGGAGGATCTGGTACTAAAACTGATCCTTTCACCATAGCCCTTAAATAGCATACTTTACAATCTCTTAATTAAGTGGTATAATAACTACTACTTAAGGGGGGTATATGGATACTTATTTAATAGAAACATATATAAAATATTATAATAAACAAGATGAATATGAAAATATTTATAAAAGAAAGTTTGATCTTCTTTTAGAAGAAATTGAAAATCAATTATCTGTTTTAAATTTAAAAGATTTAGTAGATTTATATTTAAAGTATTCTGCTATTAATTATTTAAAGCATAATTACATGAATAGTTTATTAAATTTAATAATTCAAAATATTGAAACTAAATTACCACTTGCTATGCCTATTGAAATAATGGATATCTATGCTAATTTATATGATAGTATGTTATCACTTGATGATAATATTCAAAGTTTTAATAATATAATTAAAGCAAGAACTTATAATTTAAATGATGAATTTTTTCTTAAAAAAAAGACTTCTGATTATCTAGAAAACTATAAAAAAGAATTAGATAGTTTTCAAGAAACTCATGATTTATTTAATAGTTCTCTTAATTATTTAGATAAACTTCAAGAAATAATCATGGATATTTTAGAAAGTAAAATAACTGAATTATCACTTACTGACAAGGAAACATTAATAAGAGAAATTAATAAAAGAATAGAATTATATGAAAGTAAACTTAGTTTTCAAAGAAATTTATTAAAAAATCCAAAAGCTTTAGAACTTGAAATTAGATTAAATGGTTTAAATAGTTATAATATTTTAGAAAACTTTAATTTTCAAAGTATAAGAAATAGATTATATATCTATGATTCTTATCAAAGTAAATTATTAGAAGATAAAAAAAAATCTGGTAAGTAATATCAGATTTTTTCATTGTTTAAAATAAGAGCATAGATAGTCATTCCTACTAATAGAATAGACATCATTATATAATTATTATTAAAATAAACTTTATTATTTAAAATATCTAAAACAGTATTAACTGAAATTATTTTATATAACATAAATATATATAAATAAATACCAATATTTAAAAGATTAAAAGAAATTGTTTCTAGATAAATTTTTTTCTTAGATAAAATAGTAAGTAACATTATAAAAGCATAAATAATATTTAAAATAAAGAAAACAATAGACATAAAACTAGTTTTATATAAATTATCTATTAAAAGAAACAAAGTAACTAAATATAAAAGATAAGTAATTATTCTAAAATAATATATGTATTTTTTCATTATTCTCCTTTTAGTATTTGTTTGGTTTCGGATAAATAAATATCTTTAAATACTTGGTTAAATCTTATTAACTCTTTTTTTATAACATCTGGGTATATTAATTTGGTATTTAAAATAGCTTTTCTAATATCTCTTATATCAACTTCTTGACGATTATCAAAGGCTGCATAGGAAAAAGCTTGTTGTAAAATAGTAAGAGCAATATCAGGATATCTTACCGATGTTTCATAAGTCCTTTTAAATTCACTAGTTATATCAGTTATAAAAGCCATGATGTTTTCTTTAACAAAGTCAGTGTATTTTAGTTTTAAGCCCATTTTCTTTTCAAATTTTGGATAGGTACCCATCATTATTTGAATATTCATATTACGATCAGGCTCAGATACTTCAACTTTTTGAAAACGTCTAACAAAGGCTTTATCTTTTAAAATATAACGATCATATTCATCACTTGTTGTAGCCCCTATTATTTTAATTGTACCACGGTCTATTACAGGTTTAAAAATATTAGCAAAGTCTAAAGTGTTTTCTCCATTACCAATTAAAGTATGAATTTCATCAATAAAAACCATTACTTTATCAAGATTTTTTAAATTATCAACAACTCTTTGAATTTTTAATTCTTGCGTATCAGGAATAATACCAGTTAAACTAGCACTATTTAATTTGAATATTGTATAATCTTTTAAAGCATCAGGAACTTGATTATTTTGAATTTTATAACTTAAACCCTCAACTATAGCAGTTTTACCAATACCAGGTTTACCAACTAAAATACCAGATTTTTCAGGAGTTAATAAAATAACTATTAATTCTTGCATTTCTTTTTCTCTTCCAATAGCAGGATTAGTAATATATTCTTTATCGGTAATATCTTCTCCATATTCAAGGATAACTTGATAACTTGGATTATCTTTAATAGAAATATCTTGATTTTTAGTTTCAGTATCTATATTTTGACTTATAACATCTTTATTATCTTCTTTAGCTTCTGTAACAATTTCATTATTATTATCAATTAATTCAGCATCATCAGAACTTATTAAATCTATATCATCATTGTCATTATCATTTTCAACATCAATAACAGCATCAAATATACTATTTTCTTTTTTAGGAGTATCTAAATCATCAATTATTTCATTATCAGTATCTGAAATTACATCTATTTTATCAATATCTTCTATATTATCATTAATTGTTTCCATGGGCACCACCTTTACTTTATTATTATAACACAATTAATAATTAATAAAAATAAAAATATTGCTATTATTTAAAAAAATAGGTATAATACTACTGAAGGATGTGTGTTAAATGAAAATAGTTGCTTTAACTAAAGAAGAATTTGATAATTTTGCTTATCATCATAAATATAGCACTTATTATCAAACATCAGCTTATGCCGAAACATCAAGATATGAAGGTTTAAATACTTTCTATATAGGTTTTGTTCAAGATAATGAATTAGTTGGAGTTACTTTATTTTTACATAAAACAGTATATTTATATTATAAATATGCTTATGCACCTCGTGGTTTTTTAATAGATTATACAGATAGTAAATTAGTAAAAAATGTAACCATGGGACTTATTAATTTATTAAAAAAACAACATTATGCTTTTATAAAAATAGATCCACCTATTATTTGTAGTGAAAGAGATAATAAAGGTAATATTATTTATTTTAGTAATACTGTTAACCAAATATTAGATACTTTAAAAACAAATGGTTATTTACATATGGGTTTTAATAAATATTTTGAAGATTATAAACCAAGATTAAATGCTTTTATTAACTTAAGTCATGATTTAAAAGAAATATATTCTAATATTACTAAAGAAGCAAGAGAAAAAATAGAACAAAGTCAAAACTCTGGTTTAGAAGTTTTACTTGATAAAACTGGAGATGTAGATGGTTTATATCAATTTATTGGTAATAAAAACAAAAAAAGACGAAGAAGATATTATCAAGGTATGTATAATAACTTTTCTAAAAATAATGCTATGGATATTTTCTTTATTAAAGTTAATACTGATAATTATTTAAATAATATGAAAAGAGAATATGACTTAGAAGCTCTTAAAAATGATGAATTATCAGCTTTAGTACAAGATTTTAGTATTCAAGATAGTGAAAAACAAAGAATAATAAATGATAAGATTAAATCTGATGAAAGATTAAATAATTATAAAAATGAACTTATTTATGCTACTAATTTATCAAGAACTAATCCTGATTATTTTACTATAGGAGCTGGTTTTACTATTAAACACAATAATGGAGTTGATTTAATAATAGATAGTTATTTAGATGATTATTTAAAATTTAATCCAAGATATGTATTTATTTGGGAACTAATTAAAAAATATAAAAGTGAAGGTTTTATGTATATAAATTTAAATGGAGTAGTAGGTAACTTTAGTAAAGAAAAACTAGGTAAATATAAAACTTTAAATGTTCCAAAATTAAGTTTTCCATCAACAATTATTGAATATATAGGAGAATTTGATTTAGTTATAAATGAACGTATATATAATAAATATAAAGAGCAATTAAAAAAATAATGTAATAATCACATTATTTTTTTTAATTTATTAATTAATTTATTAAGAAAAATTAATTCTTGTTTACTATAATATTTTTCTTGTTCTTTATAAATTTTAAATTCTTTAAAAGACTTAAGTATTTCTTTTATAACTAGATTAAATTCATGTTCATGTACTTGATAACCTGATATTAAAGGTTTATTAAATTCATAATAATAATTTAATTCTAATATATCATTTATAGTATAATAAATATAACCTTTATAGATAAATATTTCTTTTTTTAAGAATTTAGAATATATTTTTCTTGGATAATTACAATTTTTATATAGTTTATAATATTTATATTTTAAATAACAAGAAATAGGTTCTTCTAATAAATATTTTAAAATAGGTCTTTGATAATAATATTCTTTAAATTCAAATTTATTTATATTTTTATATAATCTATTTAATTCTTGATATTCTATCAAACTATATTCATGTTTATATTTATCTGGAATAGAAAAACTTCCTTTTAAAAGAATATATTCACATATATGTTCTAAGTCATGAACTTCTCTTAATTCATTGTTATAAAGAAAATGATAAGTTAATTCATAACCAAGATAATCTTTTGTAGCCTCATAAATATTATTATAATATTTATTATTATAAACATAGTAACAACAACCTTTAATTTTATTATAATAGAAATATGGTATTTTAATATTTTTATATCTTTTCATAAACACCTCATGTCTTTATAATATAAAGAAATATGAAATTTGTCTAGAATTTCTTTATTATTTTTCTTTATCATGTTATAATTAGGTAACAATGAAAGGAGAATTTATGAATAATGATATTAAGTATATATTAAGAATGATTTTAGGTTTATTAATAACAGGTTTTATAGTTTTTATTGTAATTAAATTATTTGTTTATATATTACCAGTAATTGCTATATTAATTATAGGTTATTATTTATACATATTATATAAACAAGGTAAGTTTAAAATAAAAAAGAAAGTTAAAGAAAGAAAAGAAAGAGTGCCCGATGCTGAAATATTAAATGAAAGATTTGATAAATAAAAATCTTTTTTTCTTGTATTAATAATTATTTGGTGTATAATTAAATTAAGAATAGGAGAATGATATGGAAGATAATTCTAAGAAAAAAGGTTCAGGGGGAATTATTTTAATAATTATAATTTTATTATTAATTCTTTTAGGAATAGGTTATTTCATTTATTTAGAAATAAATTCTAGTGATGATAATAAAGATAATAATTTGGTTGATACAACAAATTATAAATATACTATGGATGTATATAAAACAGTTAGTAATGTATTGTGTAATAGTAAAGAAATAAATGATATTTGCAAAACAAAAGCTTTTACTATTAAGACTGAAAGTAATGGTACTAATATATTAACTAATGATACTAAAAATATTGTTTTATATAATGATAATGGTTTAAAAATTTATAATGATAAAACTAAAAATATAATTAAAGTAGATTTAGAAAGTAATTATGATGCTTATGATTTAAATGTTTACAATGATGAAGTAATTGGTATAGTTTATAAAAATATTGATGAAAATTCTTCTTATTATGATTTAACTACTAAAAAAAGTAAATTTGTTAAAACTTATCAAAACTTAGATATTTTAGATAATAATTATTTAAGTGCTTATACTTATACTGATGATGAAGCTTTTGGTTATTTATTAAATATAAAAGATGAAAAAGTTGAGTTAAGTGATAAAAGTAAAGAAATACCTAGTATTTCCTATAATATAAATAAATATAATGATAAGTATTTTTATACTTTAAGTTATTGTGTTGATGTATGTACTTTAGAAGCTGCTTATAGTAATGATAAAAAAGAAATATATAAGTTACCTGAAGATAGAAGTGAAAATTATTTTTTAGAATTTGATTATTCTTTTTCCAAAGGTTATTTATATTTAAATGAAAATAATGTTGTTAAGAAATATGATAGTACTGGTAAATTAATTAATACATCTAATAGATATGAAAATTTTAAACAATTAGTTCAAGATAAAATTATCTATGTTAAAAATTCTAATTTAGTTGTTGAAGATTTAAATGATGGTTCTAGTAAAGAAATAGTTAAATGGAATAATAGTTATAATTATGATATATATTTATCAGGTTATTATACAAGAGATGATCTTGATAAATTAAATGAACCTGATAAAAAAGAAGGATTATATTTAGTTATTTATTATCAAAGTAAAATAGGTGATAATTATGGTATGGAATATTGTTATACCGGAAGTGAAATAGTAACATATCCTATTAAAGAAGAAATGGGAGGACGTGCTAAACCAGTTTTATATTTATATCCAACGGAAGAAACTAAAGTAACAGTAAGATTTCTTCATCCTGAATATTTAACTACGACTTATCCTAAGTATAATAAAAAGTGGCAAGTAGTAGCAAGTCCTAATGGTGATTTACTTGATAGTAATAATAAATATTATTATGCTTTGTACTGGGACGAAGTTAGACATCATGAAGTATCATTTGATGAAGGCTTTTATGTAACAAAGGAAAATGCAATTAATTTCTTAGAAGAAAAACTAACTTTAATTGGTTTAAATCCAAGAGAAAGAAATGAATTTATTATGTATTGGTTACCAATTTTAGAAAATAATAACCAAAGTTTAGTTTACTTTGAATTAACGGAGGAAAGAGAATTAAATAACAAATTAATAATAGAACCAACACCTGATTCTTTATTAAGAGTTAATATTCATATTAAAAAAGTAAATGAAAAAATAAATATTAAAGAACAACAATTAGAAAGTTTTGAAAGAGTAGGATTTACTGCCGTTGAATGGGGAGGAATGACATATTAGTCATTCTTTTTCTATTTTTTAATTTTGTATTTTTGTTTTTTTATGATTTTAATATAGATGATAGTATTATAAAAAAATAATCGTGCATAATATTAAATGATCCTAAGTATCCCGTGTGGACTTAGGACATTTTTAATATATCATGCCAATTATCAGGAAAGTTCATACTATTTAATACATCTTTTAATAAAATTGTAGATAATTTAGATTGTATACTCATGATTCGACTAAATAGTTTATGGTGAAATTTAGAATAATCTTCTTCATTTAAAAGTAATTTTAGGGATATAACGACTGCATATAAGTCATTTTTTCCAATTGCATATCTTCCGTTTACTTTTGGTAAATTTAGTAAAAAATGATATTTAGTGTCATTAATTCCAGTAAATGCTGGAAAATCATAATTATATAGCCTTTCATCGTGTGCACATAAATTTCTAACTTTGCATAAAATATTAAGCAAACTTGATAAATCAATTTCTTGAATATTAAAATTCATGGATATTTTTATTCTTTCTTTTTGTTTCATTAATTTATAAAAATTACAAATATCTCCAAATGATAAAATGTTAACTAATACCCAAAGTGGTATAAATCCATAATCCATAATTGGTTATATAATGACCAATATACTTATTATCAATATTGTTGGCTATATTTTTGTTTATATTTCCAAATAATATTTGAATATATTTAAATTGCTTTTGTTTTTTTTCTGCTGTTGAGTTAGTATTTTTAAATGTTTCGAAATTGTCTATTTTTAAATAATTATCATTTCCATAAGATTGTGAAAAGTAATAAGCAACTAACGATCTTAAAGAATTTTCAATTTTAAGAATATACTCTAAAAATATATTTCTTAATTGTCTATCAAATTCATATAGAGCATATATTTCTTCAAATTTTGTTCCTTCTTTATAAACTAATGGATTATCACTACTTAAAAACAAATCTTTATATCCATTAATAATATTATAATAATTGTTATTTAGCAATATTTTTTTTGCATTATCTTCATTATCAAATGTAATATTTCTTGCTTTTAATAAACTTATTTGTTCTTCTATTGTTTTAAATTCTTTCATAAATAAAAAGTCCTCGGTCCACACGGGATACCGAAGATCACTTACAACAATTATTATACATTATTAGTTATAAATGTCAATACCTTGTGTGGAAACCAAAAATAAAATTTTGACTTTTTTCACCTCGTTTCTTATATATTTTAAAAATATTTTTATTAATATAAGTGAAATTAATTTCATTACTTATTTTTAATTTTGAAAATTGTAGATTTTTCAATTCTAATTTTATTTTTTAATTCTTGCTACAAAATATCATATTTTTAATACTTAATTAAAAATTTAAGTATTTTTTCTTTCTTGTTAAATTATAACATGAAAAGTTAAAAAAACAACCTTTTTGTGTAAATATGCACATTTTATGTTAATAAGTATGTTTATGCATAATATAATGTAAAATTAAATATTTGTAAAAATGTACCTAAAATGTACCTAGATAATAAAAATAATAATAAAACCCTTATAAAATAAGGGTTAATTTGCTATTTGGTTGCCCCAGTTAGATTCGAACTAACGCTGATGGAGTCAGAGTCCACTGCCTTACCACTTGGCTATGGGGCAATTACTTAATAAGTATACTAAAAATTATTTAAATTAGCAATTGTTATTTTTTAAAATTTAAGTTAAAATAGAAATCATGAAAAACTTATTAATAAAATTAATTAAATTATATCAAAAAGTTCCTGGCAAGTTTCATTATAGTTGTAAATTTTATCCAACTTGTTCTAATTATATGATAGAAGCAATTACTAAGTATGGTTCAATTAAAGGCTTATATCTAGGAATAAAAAGAATTATTAGATGTAATCCCTTTAGTAAAGGAGGATATGATCCTTTAAAATAAAAGTGCCTAATTTAAATAGACACTTTTATCATATATATGTTCAGTTTTATCATTTTTTAACATTTCTTCATCAGTTACTAAAAAGAAATCATGTAAAATAGAATCACTTCCATCACTATTAACTGGATCATCCCAAGTTAAATCTAAATTATACCATTTATTATCTATTAAAACCTTATTCCAAACATGATTTTCACTTGATACTTTATAACTTTCAATACCAAGTCTTTCTAAAAATAACATCATACTATCTGTGTAACCACTACAAATTCCATATCCTTCTAGTAAAACTCCATAGGCTGTATTAGATTGATAATCAAATATATTATTATCACTTCTATTTTTATCATATTTACTATTATCAATTATATAATCATGAATTACTCTTATTTTTTCAACCTTAGTCATATTATCTTTAATTTTATCTTTAATAACTTCGTCTACTTTATAATTAAGTAAAACTTTCATATCATTTGTATAATTATGTTTTACTTTTACATCTATTTTACCTAAAGAATCAAAAGAAGTTTCTATTTGATTAAAACTATTATAAGGATGAACAAAATCATTTATATTAGATAAAATAGTTTTATTATAAGCAATACTTTTAACATCATCTAAACATGTTTCATATTCATTTTGACAATAAAAAGTAAAGTTATCCATACCACTATTTAAAATAGTATAATATATATTTAAAATATCTTGTTTATTATTAGGTATAAAATTATCAGTATTAGTTATATATTTAAAATCATAGTTACGATAATAATCATTTTTTTGAATAACAGTAGGAACTTGTTTATTATTAGATAAATATTTATTATAATAAACTAAAATATCTTCACGATAATAAAAAGTTAAAGAAAATAGTAATAAAAATACAAACCAATATAGTATTTTCTTCACAAGCCTCACCCAATTAATATTGTATCATAAAAATAATAAAAAAATACAAAATAATTTAAATATTTATAATAAAATAAAAAAATACGTTTACACGTATAATTTATTCCATATTATTAACAGTTTTAGTTAATCTTGATTTTAGTCTAGCTGCTTTATTTTTATGAACTATGTTAATATCTTGTGCTTTATCAATATTCTTGAAAGTAGTTTTTAATAATTCTTTACTTTCTTCTTTTTTTCCTTCTTTAACAGTTTTTTCTAATTTTTTAATAGAATTTTTCATTCTTGAATCTACTAAAGTATTTTCATTACATTTTCTTTCACTAGTTAATACTCTTTTTTTAGCACTTTTAATGTTTGGCATTTTTTCACCTCTTTTCAAAATCACTATTATAATAACAAATATTTATTTAAAAAGCAATATTTTTTTGAAAATAATGCATACTATAAGTGGTGATTTTATGCATGAAATAGATTTAAGTAAATATGATATTAGATCTGATTTAATAATTGAAAATAATACATATGATAATATAATTGAAAATTATCAAGAAAATAATATAGATGTATCTTATATAAAATTAATTAAAGATAATTATAATAATAAAAAAGGTGATTACATAACTATTAGTTTTAATGATATAACAGATGAAGTTAATTATGAAAATGTTTTAAAAGTATTAATAAAAGAATTGAAAAGAATATTAAAATTAACTAAAATCAAAAAAAATGATAAAGTTTTAATAATAGGTCTTGGTAATAATAAATCAACTCCTGATTCTCTTGGATATGAAACTTTAAAAGATATAGTAGTAACAAGACATATATATTTATTAGATGAAGTAATAGGTTATCGTAATGTTTCAATATTAGAACCTAATGTATTTGGTAATACTGGTATTGAATCTAAAGATATAATTTTAGGAGTTATAAAAGAAACTAAGCCAAACTTTTTAATTGTTATAGATTCCCTTGCTTCAAATGATGTTTCTAGAATGTTAAAAACAATTCAAATAACCAATACAGGTATTCATCCAGGAGCAGGAATAGGTAATAAAAGAGTAGAAATATCTAAAAAAACTATTAATATTCCTGTTATAGCAATAGGAGTACCAACAGTTGTATCTAGTATTGTAATTGTAAATGATACAATAAAATATTTAATAAAAAAAATAAGTTATCATAAAAATAATTATCAAAAAGATAAATTTGTTCCAAGTAGTAATATTAATTATTTAAATGAAGAAAATGATTTAACTTTTGAAGAAAAAAAAGAACTTTTAGGATTAATAGGTACTTTAGATGATAATACTTTAAAAGATTTAATTTATGAAACCTTAAATCCCATTGGATATAATTTAATTGTAACAACTAAAGAAATAGATTTTATTATAGAAAAATTTGGTAAATTATTATCAAGTGCTATTAATAGTATAAATAGAAAATAAATATTATTTTATCTTTAATTTTATTCTTAAAAAGTATTAAATTTATTAAAATTATTAGTAATTTTATTAATTATTAGTATTTTTATATGGTTAAAATCTTAATTTTTATTGTTTTAAATGATTTTTAAAGCATTTTTTAGGTTTTTAACTATTTTTTTTATTTTCTAAAAATTTTGTTTTTTAAATCTTTATATTCAAATACTATTAAGGTTAAATTAGTTTTAATTACTTAAAAAATCAAGTTAATTTTTGACATCTAGTTTAAAATATGGTATAATATACACACTTAATGGGATAACAAGGTAGTTTTATTATATTAGTTATTAGTATAGTAATTTTAATACATTTTTTTGAATTAGCAATAATTTAATTAAGTAGGAGGGTATATGGATAATTTAGAAAGATTTAATTTAGAAAGATTAAAAAAATTAAGAAGTAGGATTGAAAAATGTAAAGGAGATTATACTTTATATGCAATTGATGTTGATGATGTTGTTTATGATACAGATCCAGTTATGCAAAGAATTTTAGGAGAGATAGATAAAAGAGCTACAACTTTTTATCGTGAAGAAATTGCAAGAGAACCATCAGAAGACTCTACTCAAGAAATGGAAAAATCATTTAAGATTTTAAATGCTATTTTAGAAGAAACACCTTATTATGAAGAACAATTTGATGGATCATTTAGAAAAATTGATTATCCAAGAATTAATTATAATAGTGTATATGTAGATGAAAATTTATTGAATAAATCAATTCCTTATATGAATCAAATGTTAAGAAATCGTGAAGATAATGAATTTTATATTTATTTATCACATTGTAATCCAGAAAGAGAAGGTATAATAAAAACCGAAAGATTATATGAACATACTCCAAAAATAGATGGTATTATGACTTTACCTTTTCATGTTGAAGTAGGAAAAAGTGAAATAAGTAGTAAAGCTAAACATTTACTTACTAATTTACAAATTGATAGTTTAACTAATTGTGTTTTAATTGATAATAGTAAAAGAAATTGTCGTGATTGGAGAAATTACGGGGGAACAGATATTCGTTTCTTACCTACAGGTCATGCTCCTAATGAAGATGATATTGATAGAATAACTAAAATAAGTTCTCTTGATCCGAGATTAATTAAAAGAAGTTTAGAATTAATTAAGTATTTAAGAGCAAATCCTATATGTAATGAAGAAAGTACTAAAAAATTAATTAAAAAATAATACTATTTTGGGGGTTAAAATGATAGAAAGATATATTAAAAAGTTATTAAAACAATATCAAGATATTCTTGGTAATATGAAATTTAAATTAGATAGTGATGCAAATAAAGAAGAATTTTATCATTATATAACTGAGCAATTATATCATCAATTAGAGTTATATAGAATATTTTTACAATATCATGGTATTTTTGATTCTAGTAATACTAATATTGAAATAGGAAAAGGTAAATTTGATACAGCATCATCTAAGAAAACACCTAAATTAGTGTTAGTTACACCATTTGCTAAAACTTTTGATGATAAAGATAGAAATATTTTTCAAGGTAATGTAAAGCTAGAAAATATAAGTAATAATAATTTATTAGTTGATTTAGGACATGGACATAATATTACAATATATGATTTAAATTATTTTATGAATCATAATCCCTATGATTATTTAGATATTTTGGATTTAATAAAAATAGCTGAAAAAGGTAATAATGTTTGTCTTGGAGTAACAGGAAATATTCATGATGTTGATAAATCAAGAAAAATTGAAAAGTTAAGTATGTTTGCTGAAAAGACTGATGGTGTAGTTGATTTTAACCGTGTTAAAGATACTTATTTAGGTATTTCTTATACAAAACCTAAAATTAAGAAAAAACATATGTAGAAACTAGAAAAATCAAGGAATTTTGTGCAAAAAAATGTTGACATTTAGACAGTATTTAGGTATAATCTATGTCGGTACATTGATTCCCGGATTGTTTTGTGGTGGGAACACAAAACTTAGGAAAGAGGAGAATATATGAAAAGTTTTATACAAAGAAAAGAAGATGTAGTTCGTTCTTGGTATATAATTGATGCTAAGGATGAACCACTAGGACGTGTTGCAACACGTGCAGCTCATATTTTAAGAGGAAAGCATAAAGTAACTTATACACCAAATGTTGATTGTGGTGATTATGTTATCATTATTAATGCTAAGAAAGTTAATTTAACTGGAAATAAGTTGAATGATAAGATGTATTATAATCATTCTATGTATCCAGGAGGATTAAGAGAAAGAAATGCAAAAGAAATGCGTGAAAATTATCCAATTGAAATGATTGAAAGGGCAGTTAAAGGAATGCTACCTCATAATCGTTTAGGAAGAGCTATGGGTAAAAAGTTATTTGTTTATGAAGGTGAAACTCATCCTCATATGGCACAAAAACCTACTCAAATAGAAATTAAATAGGAGGATAATAAGATGGCAAAAGAATACTTAGCTACTGGAAAAAGAAAAGGTAGTATAGCAAAAGTTAAATTAGTTAATGGTACTGGTAAGATTACAGTAAATGGACGTGATGTTCGTGAATATTTTCCATTTGAAACATTAGTAATGGATTTAGAACAACCATTAGTATTAACTAATACTAAAGAATTATTTGATGTTGAAGTAACTACATTTGGTGGAGGATTTAGAGGACAATCAGGTGCTATTCGTTTAGGAATTACTAGAGCATTACTTGAATATGATGCAACTACTAGTAAAGATAGTGAAAACAGTTTAAGAAAATCTTTAAAAGCAGCTGGATTTATTACTCGTGATCCAAGAGTTAAAGAACGTAAAAAATACGGTCTTAAAAAGGCTCGTCGTGCTCCACAATTTAGTAAACGTTAGGAATTTACTTAAAAATTTACCTCATAAACTCAATGTTTATGGGGTTTTTCTTTCATATAATTTTGACAAAATTCATTAAATGTGATAATACTATTAATGGAGGAGTGGTTATTTACCACTCTTACTATTGTTTGAAAGGAATACTTAATTCTACTTTTAAAGTTATTCCTTTTTTGTTATCTTTATTTTATAGCTTTTAACATAAAAAAATATCTAAATTTTAGTTATATTAATTTACTACCTTGTAAACTTATGTTTATGAGGCTTTTTATTTTATTAAATTTTATATATAATAAATGAAAGAGGTGCAAAATGAATATATTTATAATTAATCCAAAAGCAGGTAATAAAAAAGGATTAGATTTAATACCAAGTTTAATGAGTTTAGAAGATACTTTAATACATGTTACTAAAAATAAGGGAGAAGCAATTACTTTTTTACAAGAGGTAACAAAGAAATATCCTAATTCTCTTGTTTATAGTGTAGGAGGAGATGGCACCTTAAATGAAGTTGTAAATGGAATATATGGATCAAATTCAAAACTCCATGTAGTACCATTGGGTTCTGGTAATGATTATTATCGTGTAATAAAAAATATAAATGAACAAGAAGTTGATGTAGGTGCAGTTAATAAACGTAAATTTATAAATATTGCTTCTCTTGGAGTAGATGCTGATATTGTTAATCAAGTTAATCAAGATAAAAATAGTTTTTTAAAATATCCAAGAAATATTATAAAAACTTTACTTAAATACGAAAAAGAAGAGCTTACTATTGAAGATAAAAAAGAATTAATAAATATTTTAGCTATTTGTAAAGGTAAATATTATGGTAATGGAGTACCTATTAATCCTTATTATACTTTAGATGATGGGATGTTTAACTGTTTTAAAGCAACTGATTTAACTAATTTACAAATGATAAAATGTTTTCTTGAAATATTTAAAGGAAAACATATGGATAATAAACAAGTTGAATTAACTAATATTTCTAATTTAAAAGTTAGTAGTAAATTTCCAATTATATGTCAGGCCGATGGAGAAGCTTTTAAAGATACAAATTTTACTTTTGAAGTCATGCCTAGAAAATTAATAGTTACTAATCAAATACCTGATAAAATAAAAAGAATGATTTACCGTTAATCATTCTTTAATATTTTGCTTTATTAATTGGTTCAATATGCCAATCTTCTCTGTAACTTGCATTTAAAAGTGGAAAGGTAAGACCATATTTACTAGCATTATTATGAGCCCAACCCATACTAGGACAGTTATAATCATTTCTACCATAACCACAAACACTACCATCACTATGATAAAATTCCAAATCAGAGGCAATTCCAAAACCGTGTAAAGAATATCCAGGAGGAGCAGCTCTTCCTCTTGTCATAGTATTATAATAATTAACTTGAGTATTATAAGTTCTACATCCTTGACTACTCATAGTTATTTTATAACCATTTTTACTTGCTTCTTCAATAAAAGTACTTAATCTTGTATAAAAATAATTATTATAACCATATGGATTATTATAACCATCTCTTTCTAAATTATTAGAACAGGCTGTACCAGAATAAGTACTATAATTACCATATCTATATTGAGGATAGTAAAAAACTCCATCGATTACATATACACTATTTCTTTTATTAGGATCATTTTCATGTAAATCTAAAGTTTTTTCAATAACAACTGGTTCTTCAATAATAGGTTCATCTTCAATCTCTTCAATAATTTCTTTAGTATTAGTATTATTTAAAGCTATAATAATAGTATTTTCTAAATAAGTATTTTTAACATTTTTAGATAAATCTTTATCTTTTAAAGAATTATACATATTAATATATTGTTTATATACTGTAGGACTAGCATATGTATAACAAACATTACTATCTTTATTTAAAGTACTATGTAAAACAAAAGCTAAGAAAAAGATAATAAAGGAATGACTTAAAAATTTAATTTGTTTTTTTATAAAATATTTATTAATAAAACCATTTTTCTTTTTATATTTAATTAAAGTAATAAAAGTTTTTTCAAAGTAAATAAAGGGAATAATAGTCATACAAGAAGCTATTATAATTTTTAAATAATAAGTAAAAGTTAATAAAGCATAATTATTACATGTAAACATATATACCCCCAGAAAACATGCATATTATACCATAAAATAGTAATAATTGCAAATATACCTCTTGAAAAAAATAAAAGAAAATGATATGATTTTATCATGATATGAGAATTATAAAAAGTACAAAATAATTCGCAAATTTTAAAAGGAGTTGATTTTAAATGATTAAATTTATTAATAATTGCTTTACAACTAATCAATTCCTAGCTTTACAAAACTTTACATGGGGGGGGGGTAGAAATACCCTATAACTCCTTATATATAAAGGAAGTCAATCAAATAAATGATACTTAATAACATGATTAGATTTACAGTTTATCTGTAATTTTTAATCATGTTTTTTATAGTTTACATAATACGACTTTATTAGACACAAAAATACTTTATAATAAA
>CAKPFH010000029.1 GCA_934153655.1 uncultured Bacilli bacterium | reverse complement strand
GTTGAAGCAATTAAAAATAGATATAACGGATCTAATCAAGATGGTTTAGTTGCAGTTAATACAGCAGGTGATTTAGCTTCAACAGGGGATACAATTAGAGAATACCGTTATTCAGGAATAGGAAACTATTGTACATATACAGATGGAACAAATGACTATAATTTATCAGTATCAAGTAGTACTTGTCCAGCAAATGCGTGTCTAGAAAAAAATGGAGCAGGAATAATAAATGGAAATAGCGAATTCTTTGTATCTGGAGAAAAAACATGTAATGGCATCGGAGGTACAACAATAAATATAAAAAATAATCAAACAACACCAACAGATAGTAGAATAAGAAATTATGTAACATTTAATAATGAGACATGGAGAATAGTAGGAATATTTAATGAAGAAAATACAAGTGGTGAGAAAGCCGAAAGAATAAAACTAGTAAAAGATGAACCAATAAGTTTAAGTACAGAAGTACCAACAACTATTACAAAAGGTAATATAACATATCAAATGTTTAATCCAACAAGAGGAATTAAATACAAATATTTTTACTGGAATAATTCATCAAGTGTAGAAACAAATAAAAGTGATTGGACAAAAGCCGGAAGTATGTATTACTTAAATGAAAATTATTTAAATAGTTTAAAAGGCAGTAGTTTAATTGAAAGTATGAAATATAATTTAGGAAATGTAAGTATAAATTATGATTCAAATTATAATTTATATGTTGCTGGAACAGCTAAAGAAGTTTATACTCAAGAAAGAGGAACAACTGTTTGTGATAGTAGTATAAAAAGTTTTAGTAATAAAAATAATTGTAATATTTGGAATGGTAATCAAGCAATCTGGAACGGAAAAATAGCTTTATTATACCCAAGTGATTTTGGTTATGCTTCTAATACAAGTAATTGGAGTAAAGATTTTAAACATCCAAATAGAAATGGCATAAGTTTAAATAATTGGATGTTTAACAATATATCATCTAATTCTTACTTCTTGTCCCCAATGTCTTATGTTCCTGCCTACGTCTTTGGCGTGGGCACTGATGGCATCTTGGTCATAAACTCTGCCGATGGTAGTGATGGTGGTTCGGCTCTCCGACCTGTTTTAAGTCTTAAAACTGATACTAAAATTCTTGATGGATTAGGCAGTATAGACGATCCATACATCCTATCAGATAATTAATTACTTAATGTCTAAAAATGTCAACTCTTTGTTGATATTTTTTTTAATAATATTAAAACGTGATATAATGTTGATGGAGATTATAATATATGATAAAAAAGATTAAAGATATAGATATAAATTATGTTCAATATGGAACCGGTAAAGATGTTGTTTTACTTCATGGATGGGGACAAAATATTCAAATGATGGATCCTCTTGGTAAATTGCTTAAAAACTGTAGAATAACTATTTTAGATTTACCAGGATTTGGAAGTAGCATGGAACCATCTTTTGCTTATAATATAAGTGATTATGCATCTCTTCTTCATGAATTTTTAAAAGAATTAAAAATCGATAATCCTATTTTAATAGGTCATTCCTTTGGAGGAAGAATTGCTATTTATTATGCATCTATGTATCAGGTTTCTAAACTTGTATTATTTGGAAGTCCCTTTATTAAAAGGGGGAATGATAGTTTAAAATTAAAAGTTTTTAAAAATTTAAAGAAAATAAAATTTTTAAATAACCTTGCTGAAGTTATGAAAAATCATTTAGGAAGTGAAGACTATAAAAATGCTAGTGGGGTTATGCGTCAAATATTAGTTAATACTGTTAATACTGATTTAAGTTCTAATGCATCTAAAATAACTTGTCCAACTCTTTTAATATGGGGTAATAATGATGAAGCAGTTCCAGTTAGTGAAGCTAAAAAGTTAGAAAGTTTAATTAATGATAGTGCTTTAATAGTTTTAAATGGTACGCATTATTGTTATCTTGAAAACTTAAATCATATTTCATGTATATTAGAAAATTTCTTTTAGGAGGATTATGTTTATATTAATATTTATTTATTTAATTTATATATTTTATAAAAGTAGAAATTCATTATATATGTTGCAACAAAACTTATATAATGAAAATAATCGTTATTTAAGATGGGTAAAAAGAAATTATAAAGATTGTTTTAATGTAATTGATTTTTTACCATTTCTTTTCATGCCTTTCTTAATTATCACTGAGGATTCTTATATTAAAGAATTAATTTATATTTCAACTAGTATTTTATATATAATAGGTCTTTATAATGAATATAAAAGAAATAGTAATAAACAAACTAAAATTAAGTTTAATATTACTAAAAGAATTAAAAGATTATATTTAACTGAGTTTTTAATTATAATTATTTTAATTATTTTATTATTTACAACTAAGTATTTAGCTTTAATATTAATAATTTTAAATTTATTACTAGCTCTTAATTATTATTATATTTATTTAGTTAAATTAATTAATACTCCAATTGAAAAATTTGTTTATTTCTATTATTTCTCCAAAGCTAAGAAAAAATTAAAGAGTATGAACAGATTAAAAGTAATAGGTATAACTGGTAGTTATGGTAAAACTAGTAGTAAAAATATTTTAGCAAGTGTTTTAGAACCTAAATATATTGTAAGACCAACTCCCAAGAATTTAAATACACCATATGGATTGATGATTACGATTAATAATTATTTAGATAATTTTGATGAAGTTTTAATAGCTGAAATGGGTGCTTATGTAAATGGAGAAATCAAGGAAATTTGTGATTTTGTTAAACCTAAATATGGTATTTTAACAATTATTGGAGATGCTCATTTAGAAACTTTTAAAACTAAAGAAAATATTTGTAAAACTAAGTTTGAACTTATTGAATCTTTACCTGATGATGGAGCTTGTGTTTTAAATTTAGATGATCCTTATCAGGTTTCTTATGTTAAAAATTATTTAAAAAGTAAAGCCAAAATACTTTGGATTGGTATTGATAATAAAGAGGCTTTATATAATGCTACTCATATTAAATGTGATAGTAAAGGTACTAACTTTGATATTTTATATGATAATAAAACATATCATATTGAAACTAAGTTATTAGGTCTTCACAACGTGTATAATATTTTAGCTGCATTTGCTCTTGGTAATTATTTAGGAGTAAATGTTGATAGTATGATTTCTAAAATTAAAGTTTTAACCCCTACGGAACATCGACTTGAACTTAAAAAACTAAATAATTTTATGATGATAGATGATGCTTATAATTCTAATCCAATTGGAAGTAGTAATGCTTTAGATGTTTTAGCTTTAATGGATGGGTTTAAAGTAATTGTAACACCAGGTATGGTAGAACTTGGAATAAATGAAGAAAAGTTAAATTATGAATTTGGTTTAAAAATAAGTAAAGTATGTGATTTAGTAATATTAATAGGAGAAAAAAGAACTAAAGTAATTAAAAAAGCTTTACTTGATGGTGGTTATTCAAATGATAATATTTTAGTTTTTAATAAATTAACAGATGCTTTTTCTTATCTTGAAAAACTTGGTTTAGAAAAAAAACAAGTTTATGCTTTATTTGAAAATGATTTACCTGATATATATAACGAAGGAGTGGATAAAAATGAAAATTAGATTAGGTGTTTTATTTGGAGGTATGTCGGTTGAACATGAAGTTAGTATTATAACTGCTATTCAGGCTATGAATAATCTTGATACTACTAAATATGAAATTGTTCCTATTTATATAGCTAAAGATGGTGTTTGGTATACTGGTAATATGTTAAAAGATATAGAAATATATTCTGATATGGATTTACTTAAAAGATATGCTAAAGAAGTAGTTTTGTATAATACTAATGGTCGTTTTGTATTACAAAGTAAAAAAGGAATATTTAGAAAAATTGTAAGTGAAATTGATTTAGCTTTTCCAATTATGCATGGAACTCATGGAGAAGATGGGGCTTTACAAGGTTATTTTGAAACAATTAAATTACCTTATTGTGAAAGTAATACCTATGCATGTTGTGTTGGTCAAGATAAAGTATTTATGAAACAAATATTTGAAACTAATAAAGTTAATGTTGCAAGATATAAATGGTTCTTTGATGCTGATTATTTAAATGATTCCGAAAAAGTTATTAAAGAAATTGAAAAATTAGAATATCCTGTTGTTGTTAAACCAGCAACTCTTGGTTCTAGTGTTGGTATTTCGGTTTGTCATGATGCTTTAGAATTAAATGAAGGCTTAAAAGATGCTTTTAAATATGATACTAAAGTAATTGTTGAAGAATTTATTAAAAATGCCAGAGAAGTAAATATAAGTGTTCTTGGTAATTATGAACATCAAGAATTAAGTCCAATTGAAGAAGTAGGATCAGCTAATGAAGTTTTAACTTATGAAGATAAATACATCGGTGGTAATAAAAAAATACCAAGTAAAGGTATGGCTAGTGCTAAAAGACAAATCCCTGCTAATTTAAGTAGTGAGTTAGTTAAAAAAATTCAAGAACAAGCAATTAGAGCTTATAAAGCTTTAAATTCTTCCGGAGTTGTTCGAATTGACTTTTTAATTTCAAATGATGAAGTATATGCAATTGAAGCTAATACAATTCCTGGTTCTTTATCTTTCTATTTATGGGATTATGCTAAGAAAAATTATAAAGAATTATTAGATGATATTATTAATATTGGTATTAAAGATTATAAAAAAAGAGAAAACAAAACTATTACTTTTGAAACTAATATTTTAAAAGGATTTAAAGGTTTAAAAGGAGCTAAAGGAATAAAAAAATGAGAAAAGTTTTACTAGCAATTTTGGATGGTTATGGATTAAGTGAAAGAATAGAAGGTAATGCAGTTAGACTTGCTAATACTAAAACTTTAGATAGTATATTTAAAAATTACCCTCATACTAAGATTGAAGCAAGTGGTACTTCAGTTGGTTTACCTGATAAACAAATGGGAAACTCAGAAGTAGGGCATACCAATATTGGATCTGGAAGAATAGTTTACCAGGATTTATCAAGAATTAATAATGATATTGAAACTAAAGATTTTTATAAAAAAGAAGAGTTAGTTAGAACTATTTATTATGCTAAGGTTCATCAACAAAAACTTCATTTAATGGGACTTTTATCAGATGGAGGAGTGCATAGTCATATAAAACATTTATTTGCTATTCTTGAGTTATGTAAAATCATAGGCTTTTCTGATGTTTATATTCATGCTATTTTAGATGGAAGAGATACAAGTCCAACAAGTGGTATTACTTATCTTAAAATGCTAGATGAAAAACTAAAAAAATTACAAATAGGTCATCTTGCAACTATTATTGGACGATTTTATGCTATGGATAGAGATTCTCGTTTTGAAAGAATTGAAGTCGCTTATAATTTATTTACCAAGGGAATTGGAGAAAAAGCACCAAAATATCTTGAAAAAATTGAAAATAACTATTATAATAATACAACAGATGAATTTATGGGACCAATTTTGGTTGATCCAAATGGTTTAATTGAAGAATCTGATGCTATTATCTTTTATAACTTTCGTCCAGATAGAGCAAGAGAAATAACAAGATGTTTTATTGATAAAGATTTTAAAGAATTTCCAAGAACTTATTTAAACAATTATTATACCGGAATGACTATTTATGATGAAACATTTAAAAATATTCATACAATTTATTTACAAGAAGAACTTAAAAATACTTTAGGAGAAGTTATTGCTAATAATGGTTTAAAACAATTAAGAATTGCTGAAACTGAAAAATATGCTCATGTTACCTTTTTCTTTAATGGAGGCGTCGAAACTAAATATTTAAATGAAGATAGAATTTTAGTTAATTCTCCAAAAGAAGTTAAAACTTATGATTTAAAACCTGAAATGTCAGCTTATGAAGTTAAAGATAAATTAATTAATGAATTAAATAAAAATTATTATGATTTAATTATTTTAAACTTTGCTAATCCTGATATGGTAGGTCATACAGGTAATTTAGAAGCAACTATTAAAGCTATTGAAGCAGTTGATGATTGTATGAAAAGTGTTTTAGAAGCAGTTCTTGAAAACGATTATACAATGATTGTAACAGCTGATCATGGAAATAGTGAATGTATGATTAATGAAGATGGTAGTATCAATACAGCTCACACCAATAACTTAGTACCTTTAGCACTTGTTAATTACAAAGATGTTAAATTAAATTTTGGTAAACTTTCTGATATAGCACCAACAATTTTAAAGATAATGGAAATTGATAAACCAGTTGAAATGACTGGGAATAGTCTTATAGATTAATTAGTTTAGGGGGTTAAAATGAAAAAAATAATTGTTTTCTTACTTATTTTATTACCTTTTACGGTAGATGCTAAAGTAGTTAAATATTTAAATGATTCTAATATGATTACAATTGATATTTCTGATTTTGGAACCAGTGTTAGTTTAAATGGTAAAAAAGATATTACTATTGATAATATGGGTAATTATTATACAAGATTATTAGGTAGTGAAGAAAATTATCCAAGGTATCTTGTTTTTAATGAAGGAAAATATACATTTTCTGATACTAAAAGTAGTGGAAAATCTTATGTTTATTCTAAATATTATGGAGAAATATCTGATTTAACTACTAATGCTGTTGAAAATAATTGTGAAAGTATTTTTGGAGCTGATTTAATTAATTTATTAAAAAATAATGTTTTTAAAATAATTTATATAACTATTCCAATTATCTTATTAGTATTTACTACTTTTGATTTTGCTAAAGTAGTATTTATGGATTCTAAAGATGCAATTGGTAAAGCCTTTCAAAGATTTAGTAAAAGAGCCCTAGCAGCAATTATGATTTTTTTAGTACCAACCATTTTAATCTTTCTAATAGAAATTACTGGTTCTGCTAAAGCTAGAAGTTGTGTTGATACTTTTAAAACAACAAATAATATTGGTGAAAAATAAGTAAGAATTAAATAAAGTAGGTGATTAATATTTGTGAAAATGTTTTCTATTTAAGAATAATTTATTATGCTAGATTTCTTTTAGATATAATAAGATTCGTTATACCTATTATTTTAGTTGTAAAATTAATTCTTGATATATATAAAGGTATTATTAATCCAAATGATAAAGGAGAATTAAAAAAAGCCATAGTTGAAAAAATAACGGCTTGTATAATTGTCTTTTTAGTACCTACTTTGGTTAGCCTAGTTGTAAGTTTTGTTGAAAATATCATGGAAACAACAATTGATTATAAAAAATGCTATGAAAATGCTACTTTAGATAATATTAATCATATAATTGAAGCAGAACTTGCTAAGGAAAAAGAAAAAGAAGAACATGAAAGTATTGAAAATAAAAATAAATATGATCAGGCAGTTGAAAAACAAAAAGAATATTTTAAGAGCAATGCTAATTCAAGTAATAATTCAAGTGGTGGTAACTCTTCAGGTGGTTCTAGTAGCGGGGGAACTACTTTAGGTCAAAAGTATAATTTAACTGAAGCCCAATTATTAAATCTTGCTAAAATATCTTATTGTGAACAGGGTAGTTTAAAAGGGGCTATGGCTGAGGCTAGTTTAATGGCTAATCGTTATGAATTACTTTCTTCAAAAAGTAAATATTATAATAAAGGTTTACATAATTATGTTTTAAATTGTGGTTGGTGGCATCCTGCTAAAAGTGGTTCTTACAAAACTAAAGTAGTTCCCAATAATGTCTTAAACGCTATTCGTAGTGTTTTAATAAATGGTAATCGAACTTTACCATTATATGTAGATGAACATGATTATCGGGGGGATTTAACAAGTATAAATACTAATGGTAAAGTTTATACTTCTAGAAGTGCCTTTAATAATAATAGTAATTATATTCAAGGTAAAACAGTTATAAGAAATAAATATGGAGCAACTTATACTTTTTGGACTTTTCCAACAAGTAAATCCGATCCTTTTGGTTATACAGCTTCAGCTAAAAACAAAGTTGATTCTTGGAATTCGTAGGTGAATATGAAAAAAAATATTATATATGCTATAGTTTTAATTGTAGTAGTAGTTATTACTTTTGCTCTTGTTAAACTAACTGATACCCCATATGATACTAAAATTGAAAAATTACTAGCAGATAATTCTTATACTTTAGTTACAAATGGTTTGTATTCTAAACAAATGTCAGCTGGTAGTTTAAACAATTATAATAATTGTATTAAAACTAGTGATACTTGTAAGTATGAGGTTAATACTTTTACTATGGGTTTATATGAATTATCTAAAAATATTAAAGAATATAATAGTGAAGTTGCAAGTGATTTAGATCTTATTTATTCTTATCATGATAATACTTTAACTTATACTTACCGAGTTAATTATAAAAATTCTTTAATTATTTTTAATGGTACGTATAATAATTCAAAATTTACATGTAAAAAAGAATTTGCAACTGGTATTGATAGTAGTAATAGTCAAGATGTTATATGTGAAAAAATAAAAACAAAAGTATTAAGTTTTGAAAATGAAACTAAGGCTTTTTTTCCTAATGTTAATTATATAAATTATATTAAAAAACAAAAAATAGATTAAGGAGGAGTTATGTCAAAAATTAAATTATTTGCTTTAGGTGGTTTAAATGAAGATGGTAAAAACATGTATGTAGTAATCATTGGAAAAGATATTTTTATCTTTGATGCTGGTCTTAAATATCCTAAAGATAGATTACTTGGAATAGATTATATTATACCTGATTATACTTATTTAAAAGAAAATATCAAGAATATTAAAGGTATTTTTTTATCACATGGTCATGAATCTAATATAGGGGCTATCTCTGATATTGTTATGGATTTACCAGATATTCCTATATATGCCATGAAATATACCATGGAAATATTAAAAATTCAGTTAGAACTAGATAAGGTAGAAGCTAAAAACTTACATGTTATTAAACCAAATGTAAAAATTAACTTTGGAGAAAATAGTATTTTTCCAATTCAAGTTACTCATTCAATTCCCGATACAACTTTATATGTTTTAAATACTCATGATGGTAGTATTGTCTATACGGGAGACTTTATCTTTGATCCTACTATGACTAATCATTTTTCTTGTGATATGGGTCGTCTTGCTTATGTTGGTAAACAAAATGTTTTATGTTTAATGACCGAATCAATGTATGCTGAAAAACCAGGTTTTACTAGTCCAAAACATCGAGTTGCTAGCTTTATTAGAAGTGTTTTACATGATAATGAAAATCGAATTATCATGAGTGTTTTACCAGCTCATATATATAGAATTCAAGAAATATTTGATGAAGTATCTAAAACTAATCGCAAAATTGTTATTATGGGAAAAATGCTTCAAGATATTGTTAATATGTCTTTAGCAGGTAAATATTTAACAATTAATCAAAATAAAATAGGTGATTTATCAAATCTAAATGATAAAGGTGTAATAGTTTTAGTAAGTGATTTAAAAGATAAACCATATGCTAACTTAGAAAGAATTTTAAAAGATAATGATAAATATATCAAATTAAATGAAACTGATACTATTTTTATAACTGAACCAATGTATCTTGGTATTGAAAAAAGAATGGTTATGATAATGGATGAATTTGCTAGACGTAAAATAAATGTTGTAGCTTTATCAAACAAAAATCATTTATTATTCCATCCATCTCAAGAAGATTTGATGATGATGATTAATATGATGAATCCAAAATATTATTTTCCTGTTAAAGGTAATTATAAAGATCAATTAGAAAATGCTAATTTAGCTTTAAAACTTGGTATTAATAAAAATAATATTTTATTAAAACAAAATGGAGATGTTATAACTTTTATAAATGGTAAATTACAAGATAGTTTGGAAAAAGTTGAAGTAGATGAAGTTTTAATTGATGGAAAAAGTCAAAATGATGTTGGAGAACTTGTTTTAAAAGATAGAGAAATGTTAGCTGAAGCAGGTATTGTTCTTGTTAGTGCTACTCTAGATAAAAAAACAAAAGAAATATTAGCAGGGCCTGAAATATTAACAAGAGGATTTATTTATGTTAAAGATAATATGGATATTCTAAAAGAAAGTAGTGTTATCTCAGAAAGAATTATTAAAAATAATATAAGTAATAACTATGTTGATTACAATAACATTAAACAAGAAATAAGACTTAATCTAGGAAAATATTTCTATGAAGAAACTGAATGTAGACCAATGATAATAACTGTTATTGGAGAAGTTTAATGAGTTTAGATTTAATTATAATAATACTTTTAGGAATTAGTATTATAACAAATATAATTATAATTTTAAAAATAAAAAAGCCTAAAGATAATAATCTTGATTTAATTGAAAGACTTGGTCGATTTGAAGTAAATATTACCAAAGAATTTGGTAATTTAAAAAACGAATTAAGTGATAAATTAAATAATAATTTTGAAAAAACAAATGATAAATTAGAATTTAAATTAAATGAAATTAATACTAAAGTTAATTCAAGAATAGATGAAAACTTTGAAAAAACTAATAAAACTTTTATAAATGTTTTAGAAAGATTATCTAAAATAGATGAAGCTCAGAAAAAAATAGAAACTTTATCAATGGATATAGTATCCCTAGAAAATATTTTAACTGATAAAAAATCAAGAGGAATATTTGGAGAAGTTAATTTAAATAGTATTTTAAAGAATGTATTTGGAGAAAAAAATGATAAGTTATATAAAATTCAATATAAACTTAGTAATTCCTATATTGCTGATTCTGTAGTATTTGCTCCCGATCCTTTAAAAATGATTGCAATTGATTCTAAGTTTCCTTTAGAAGCATACCGAATAATGGTTGATAAAAAGAAAAGTGATGTTGAAAGAAGTCTTGCTTTTAAACAATTTAAATTAGATGTAAAAAAACATATAGATGATATTAGTTATAAATATATAATTGAAGGAGAAACTAGCAATCAAGCTATGATGTTTATTCCAGCTGAAGCCATATTTGCTGAAATTAATGCTTATCATCCTGATTTAGTTGAATATGCTTATAAAAAAAGAGTTTGGTTAACAAGTCCTACTACTTTAATAGCAACTTTAACCATGATTTTAATGATAGTTCAAAACATTGAAAGAGATAAATATACAAGTATTATTCATGAAGAATTAAATAAATTAGGAATAGAATTTACAAGATTTAAAGAAAGATTTGATAAGTTATCTAAAAGTATTTTAACGGTTAATAAAGATGTTGAAGCATTTAGTATAACAACCGATAAAATAAAAAAGAAATTTGATACTATATCAAATGTTGATATTGAAAATAATGATGTAGATTATGAAAAAATTAGTTAAAGCTAATTTTTTTCTATACATTTCTTTTGGTATTTGTTAAAATAAAGATAGGAGATGATTAAGTAATGAAATGTATTTTAATGAATAAAAATAAAAAAGTTTTACTTGCTGAATATGATAAAGCAACTGGGGTATTTACTAATGTCTATGAAATTTATGATATTAACTATGCTCCTTATATTTTAAAAAGTTCTTATTTAAGTAATGATATAAATGATACTTTTAGAACTAATCTAACTGAATGGTTTAAAGGAAGAGGAATACCCTCATGGAGAGATAGATTAGATTTATTATTACACAGATTAAATATAAATGCTCCTTGTGAATTACTAGATAAAGCTTTTGGCTTGTCTTTATCTGATCAATACTTCTTGTGTCCCTTAAATTCTAATATTAAATATGAAGATATTAATTTCTTTGATAATGATTTTGATTATACAGAATTTATGGAAGCATCTTTATCTAAAAATAGTAATATAATAACAAATGTTTCTTCTTTAAAAACTCCTAATAATACAACTGATGGAATGTTAAGAAAAGCTTGGATTATTGATAATAATATTAGATATTTATTAAAAGGTGGTTATAAAAATGAAACTTTACAACCCTTTAATGAAGTTTTAGCCAGTGAAATATGTAAAAGACTAGGTTTTAGTCATGTAGAATATACTTTAGATATTTATAAAGATATAGTTGTTTCTAAATGTCCTTGTTTTATAAGCAAAGATACTGAATTAATTACTTGTCATCAAATAGTAAATGATATGAAAAAATATAATAGTCTGCAAGATTATGAAGAATATATAAAAAAATTGGAAAAAGAAGGAATAGAAAATCCAAGACTTAAACTTGAAAATATGTATATCTTAGACTTTTTAATTATGAATGAAGATAGACATCTTAACAACTTTGGAATTATAAGAGATGTTAATACTTTAAAATGGTTAGATGTTGCTCCTATATTTGATAATGGTCAAAGTCTTAATATAGAATATTATGATGATGTGGAAATGCATATAAAAGGAGAAGGTAAATTATTTTATGAAATTAAACCATTTGATGAAATTATAAAAGTAGTAGAAGATATTAAAAGAATAAATATAAATAAATTAGATGGAATAGTTGAATGGTTTGATGATTTATTACATAAATATCAAAATATAACGGGGTATTCAGATATAAGAATTAATAGACTTTGTATATTATTAAATAGACAAATTAATAAATTAAAAAAATTAATAGAAAATAGTTAAAAATAAATAAGATAATATTCATATACAAATATTTCATCTTTTGTTATAATAAATTTGTATTTAGAAATACTATATTAGGAGGGATTTATGTTTATACCAATTTACAATAAAACAACTTATTCTTTTCTATCAAGTTTATTAAATGTTGATGATTTGATAAGTCTTGCTCTTAATAATAATTTATCTTCTATTGCCATTTGTGATGATAATTTATTTGGAGCTATGGAATTTATTAAAAAATGTGAAATAAATAATATAAATCCAATTATAGGATTAGATTTAACAAGTAGAATTTTATATGCTAAAAACTATCAAGGTTATCAAAACTTATTAAAGTTATATACTATTAAAACAGAAAAGGAATTAGAAGAAGAAGACTACTTTAAATATAAAGATAATTTAATTTGTATTCCTTTGACTGAAATAGAACATATATATGAAACTGAATTTATTCCAAATGATATTACTAAAGAAAATGGAATATATTTTAAAAAAATTCTTTATAAAGAAGAGAAAGACTATGAAACTTTAAAATATTTAGAACTATTAAGAGATAATAAAACTATAACAAGTGAATATGAAGAAAAAAGAAATTGTTATTATAAACAAGAGTTAACTAATAAACTAGTAGAAAATACTTATAAATTTAGTAAGATGTGTAACTTAAAATTACCTGAATATAAATTAGATTTACCTAAAATAAATGAATTGGATAGTATTTCTTATTTAAAAACTTTATCTTTAAAAGGACTTTCTAAAAGATTAGGTGGTAATATTTCAAATACTTATTTAGAAAGATTAAATTATGAACTTGATATTATTATAAAAATGGGTTTTACTGATTATTTTTTAATTGTTTATGATTACATTAAATATGCTAAGTCAAATAATATTTTAGTAGGACCTGGAAGAGGCTCAGCAGCAGGTTCACTTGTTAGTTACACTTTAGGTATAACGGATATTGATCCTCTTAAATATGATTTATTATTTGAAAGATTTTTAAATCCTGAAAGAGTAACCATGCCAGATATTGATACAGATTTTCCAGATATTTATCGTGATCAAGTAATTAATTATGTTACTAATAAATATGGTAACAAACATGTTAGTGGTATTGTTACCTTTCAAGAAATGAAAGCTAAGTTATGTATTAGAGATATTGGAAGAGTTATGAATATTTCCCTTCCTGAAATAGATGAAATATCTAAAATAATTGGTTCAAGAAAAGAACCTTTAAAAGAAATTCTAGCAACAAGTGAAAAGTTACAAATGTTAGTAAAAAGTGATACCAGAATAAAAAAACTAATTGAAGTATCAATTAAAGTCGAAGGAGTTAAACGTCATACCTCCGTTCATGCCGCGGGAATTATTATTAGCAAAAAAAGTCTTGATGAAATTGTTCCTTTAACATATGATAGTGCTACTAATCAATATATATGTGGATATGAAGCATCTTACTTAGAAAGCCTTGGTCTTTTAAAAATGGATTTTCTAGGTATTAAAAATTTAACAACAATCATGGAAATAATTAATAATATTAATTTACATGAAAAAAACAAAATAAGTTTTAAAGATATTCCTTTAACTGATTCTAAAACCATTGAATTATTTCAAAATGCTGAAACAAATGGTATATTTCAATTTGAAAGTTCAGGCATGAAACAATTTTTAAAAGAATTAAAACCAGCAAATTTCATGGATATTTCAGCCGGAATTGCTCTTTTTAGACCAGCCTCAGCCTCATATATTCCTATGTTTATAAAAAGAAAAGAAGGTCAAGAAAAAATTGATTATTATAGTCCTAGTTTAGAAAATATTTTAAAACCAACCTATGGCGTAATAATATATCAAGAACAAATCATGCAAATAGCAAGAACTATGGCAAGTTTTACTTTAGCCGATGCCGATATTTTAAGAAGAGCAATTTCTAAGAAAAATAAAGATCTAATTGAAAACTATAAAACTAAATTTATAAATGGAGCCTTAAAAAATGGTTATCAAGAAGACTTAGTTTTAAAAATATATAATTTAATTTTAGAATTTGCTTCTTATGGATTTAATAAAAGTCATAGTGTTGCTTACTCAATAATTGCTTTTAAAATGGCTTATTTAAAAGCTAACTATAAAAAATATTTCTATGTTTCCTTACTTGATAGTGTAATAGGTGATATTGATAAAACTAAGGATTATTTGTATGAAATAAAAAAACATGATATTAAAATATTAAAACCAAATATAAATTTAAGTATAAATAATTATAAAATAATAGATGATAGTATCCTTTGTCCGTTTAGTATAATTAAAGGAATTAATAAAAGTTTAACAACTAAAATAATAGATAATCGAGAAGATGGTTATAAAGATATTTATGATTTTCTAATTAAAAACAATGATTTAACTAAGAATAATTTAGAAATATTAATAAAATCAGGTTCTTTAGATGTATTTAATTATAATAGAAAAACTTTAATTACTAATTTAGATAGTTTATTAAACTATGCTATGTTATTAAAAGATTTAAATCCTAATTTGGTTTTAAAACCTGAAATAATTGAAACTGATGAATATGATAATAATTATATAACAAATTTAGAAAAAGAATTATATGGTTTTTATATTTCTAACCATCCGGTTTTAAATTATAAAAGTAAGTATCCTGGTATTATTAATTTAACTGATATAGAAAACTATTTCAATAAAAGAGTTAATTTAATTGTTTTAGTAGAAAAAATAAGAGTAATAAATACTAAAAAGGGAGATAGAATGATGTTCTTTTCTGGAAGTGATGAAGAAATGCTAAGAGATTTTACCATGTTTCCGGCTGAATATAAATTATATGCTAATTTAGAAAAAGGTGATATAATTAAAGTATATGGTAAAATAGAAAAAAGATATGGTACTTATCAAATAATCGTATCTAAAATAGAAAAATTGAATTGAGGAGAATATGAAAAAAACAAAAATAGTTGCTAGTTTAGGTCCTGCATCAAATAACATAGAAACAATTGAAGAAATGGTTAATAAGGGTGTAGATGTATTTAGAATTAATATGAGTCATGCAAGTACAACAGATGCTTCTGAATTAATAAAATTAATTAGAAAAGTTGAAAAGAAATTAAATAAAATAATTGGTATTATGTTAGATACTGATGGTCCTTCTATAAGACTTGATAAATTAAAAGAAGAAGAAGTAAATTTAGAAGTAGATAGAGAAATTAGATTTTATAATTATCATGTAGTTTGTAATAATACTCAAATGTCAACTAGTTGTAATAATTTAACTAATTTAGTTTCTTTAAATGATGAAATAATACTTGGTAATAGTTGTACTTTAAAAGTAATTAAAATAAATGAAGATAATTTTATTGGTAAAGTTATTAAAGAGGGAAGTATTAGAAGTAATCAAACAATTTTTATTAAAAATTCAGTTTATAAATTACCATTTATTAGTAGTAAAGATTTAGATAGTATTATGTGTGCTATTAATAATGATGTAGATTTCTTGGCTTTATCTAATGTACGTGATGAACAAGATATATTAGAAGTAGTTGACTTATTAATAGAAAACAATAATGAACATATTAATTTAATTGCTAAAATAGAAAATGAAAAAGCCTTTGATAATTTAGATGAAATATTAAAAGTAGTTGATGGATTAATGGTAGCAAGAGGAGATTTAGGTAAAGAAATACCAATTGAAAAACTACCATATTATCAAAAGAAAATTTTAGAAAGTACCAATAAACAACAAAAAATAGGATTAGTTGCAACTGATTTATTAAAAAGTATGGTAACTCTTGATAATCCAACCAGAGCTGAGGTTGCTGATATTTATAATGCTGTTTTTGATGCAAGTGATGCTCTTGTTCTATGTGATGAAACAACAATAGGCGAGTATCCAATTGATTGTATTGAAGTAATATCTAAAATAATTAAAGAGGCTGAAAATGACTTTGATTATAAAGAAAACTTAGAAGAAACTTTTAAAATAGTTCCCCAAGATATAACTTCAACTATTGCATATTCTGTTGTTAATAGTGATCTTATTTTAAATAGTAAATGTATAATTGCTAATACTATAAGTGGTTATACAGCTAGAAAAATAAGTTATTTTAAACCAAAAAGTTTAATCCTTGGTATGAGCCCTAAGATAAACACTTTAAGAAGTTTAACTTTAAACTATGGAGTATTACCAGTTTTAGTTGATACTTTTAAAGATACCGATACTATAATAAAAGAAAGTATTAAAGAATACAAAAGTATATTAGATGGTAAGAAAGATGATATCATTATTATAACCGGAGGATTTCCAGTTGATACTTCAAGTACTGATTTCATGAAAATAGAAAAAATACTTGATTAATAAACTAAATTAATTTATAATTTAAGTATATTAATAGAAAGGTAAGTGATATTATGAGTATATATGGACAAATTAACGTAATGAAACCCTTATACAACTATATATATATATATATATATCACGAGAAATTTCTTTAATCAAAAATATAAAAAAAATATTTAGTATTAACATGGTTAGAATATAGATTAATTCTATAATTTTAATCGTGTTTTTTTAATGAAGAAAAGGAGTATTTATGAAAAATAACAAGAAAACAATTATAATTACTAGTATAATACTAGGAGTATTAATCTTAACTATTAGTTTAACCTATGCTGTATTTTCAATGAGTAAAACAGGACAGAATTCAAGCCTTGTAGTAGGGGATGTTTACATGCATTATGCAAATGGTAGTAAGTCTATTAATTTAACAAATGTTTTACCAACTGAAACCTATGATGCAACTAGTTTCTTTGAGTTTACAATTGATGGAAAGAACACAACAACTAATAAAGATATCTGGTATGAAATTATTTTAAAACATGGAGATGATGTATCTGGAAAAACAAGAATAAAAGATAATTTATTAAAGTTTACTTTAACTGAAACAAAAGATGGAGTAACTACAACTGTACTTGATGGAAGAAATTATAGTGATTTAACTAGTAAAAGAATATGGGTTAATACCATAAACAAGAATACTACAAGTGAAGTTAGTATAACCTATAGACTTTATATGTGGATCTCAAATGATACCGTTATTGGCAATGTTGATCAAGATTATACAATGGACGAATGGAAAGATATATTTGCATCTATTAAAGTAGATGTAGCCGGAGATTTTAATGAAAAGATACTAGCAACTGATGAATCATGTTTTACGGCTGGAACTACTAAAACTTACAAAGTTAACAACAATATGACAACTGAGGAATTAAATAAATGTACAACGCATATTACAAATTTAAATTGGAATTGGAATGATGGTGAAACACCAGAGGCATTTTGCAAAGGTACTGGAACAAATAGGGGTTATACTTTTCAGTCTATTTTAGATAATAATTGGCTTAGTAGTGATCAGTTATCATATTTTGAAACCAACAATATAATTACTTCTACAACGGGGGCAGCAATTATTGATTATGATGAAACATGTGGATCTGATGTAATAATACCGGATACAATTAAAGGTTATCCTGTTACAGTTATAGGAAATAGTAGTACTACAATAGTAAAACAATTATCAAATAAAGTTAATAATTATAAATTTAATGATTTAAATAATTATCAAAAAAATGTGAATATAAAACCTATTATTTCAGGTGGTGGTGTATCGGGTTCATTTCAAAATAGGGATTTAACAAGTGTAACAATACCAGATAGTGTAACTACAATAGGAAATTATGCTTTTAGTGATAATCAATTAACGAATGTAATAATTCCAAATAGTGTAACAACAATAGGAAATTATGCTTTTGAAAATAATCAGTTAACAAGTGTAACAATACCAGATAGTGTAACAACAATATGCAGTTATGCTTTTAGAAATAATCAATTAACGAATGTAATAATTCCAAATAGTGTAACAAAAATAGACTGGTATGCTTTTTCCAATAATCAATTAACGAATGTAATAATTCCAAATAGTGTAACAACAATAGGAAATTCTGCTTTTGAAAATAATCAGTTAACAAGTGTAACAATACCAGATAGTGTAACTACAATAGGAAATTCTGCTTTTAGTGATAATCAATTAGCAAATGTAACTATGGGAAGTGGTATTCAATATATTGATAATGCAGCATTTTCCAAATCTAGTTCTAGTAATACTAATTTATCTAAAATAACAATTAATAAATCATGTACAGATATTAAAAATATTATGTCACCATCTAGTAATGATAAATATTATCCTTGGTTATATGAAACTAGTCCATATACAGCAACAGGTGTAACCATCTATGGCTCTAATAATGAAGTATGTGATAGTTATTAATAAACATAAAGTAATTTAATTAAATTTGAATTACTTTTTCT
>CAKPFH010000028.1 GCA_934153655.1 uncultured Bacilli bacterium | reverse complement strand
GGAAATGATGAATTAATTCAATTAGTCTTACCAATTCGTACATATTAAGAAAAAAACTAAGAAATTAGTTTTTTTTTACAATTTTTTTCAAAATTCGACAAATTTCGACAAAATTCGACAATTAAATTGGTTAATATAAGCCTTGAAATTTGAGTTTTCCACCAAAAATGTGGATAAATTTGAATTTTAAGGGGGTGATAAAATGAATAAGGGAGATTCAAATCTTGGTATTTATGACTTAGATAGTTATGAAATTAACAAAAGTACTTGCGCTGTTATCAATCTAAAAGAAGATATTTCAAAGGTAATTGAAAAAAATAATGAATATCTTTTACCTAAAAGATCTTTACAAGTAATGGAAGATAGTTGTAGTTATTATGGCAGTAGTTATAATGGTCGATTAAAAGGAACTAAAAAAATTCTTGGTTCAAATTATAAATTACCAATTATTATTGAAGAATCAAATGATTTAGTTTTCTTTCCAACAACTGGTTTAAACAATGAAGACTGTTCGTGGATATCTTTAAATAACATTGAAAGTTATGAACAATATCGTGGTTATACAAAAGTTACTTTTATTGATGGAAAAACATTAATTGTTAAAATGTCATATAGTTCCTTTGAACTACAATTAATGCGAGCAACGCGTCTTTCTAATTTAGTAAAAAAAAGAGCAGAGGGAGAATAAAAATCTCTCTCTTAAAATGTATAAAAATGTAATAAATGCTTGTTTTAGCCTAAATTTATGATATAATAATAAAGCAAGTATGGGTATATTACCTAAAAAGAATATTTGTCTATAGGCTTTAAAATGGTGTTTTATGAGGATAAAAAGCTTAAAATTACTTAATTTTCGCAATTATAAAGAGTTAAATTTAGATTTTTCTGAAGGAATAAATATCTTTATTGGAGAAAATGGGGTTGGAAAAACTAATATTTTAGAAGCAATATATGTACTTTCATTAACAAAATCGAATCGTTATGGAACTAATTTGGATTTAATAAATCATCAAGAAGAAAGTACTTCTTTAATAGGTGAAGTAGATTATCTAAATTACTTAAAAAGATATCAAGTTGATATTTCTAAAAATAGTAAAAAAGTTTATATTAATAATCAAGAAATTAAAAGAATAACAGATTATATTTCTAATTTTTGTGTTACAACTTTTATGCCTAGTGATATTGATATTATAAAAGGTTCTCCAAGTACAAGAAGAAATCTTTTAAATATTCAAATAGGAGAGTTATACAATAATTATTTAAAGTATGTAAATGAATATAATAGTTTACTTAAAATTAGAAATGATTACTTAAAAAAATTAAATATAAACGGGAATATGGACTTTAAATATTTAGAAGTAATTGATCAAAAAATGATAGAAATTAGTTTGAAAATATATTATTTTCGTTATTTCTATGTTTCAGAAATCAATAAAATTATTCCAGTTGTTTTTAAAAAGATAACTAATATAAGTAATTTACAATTAGAATATGTTAATAACCTAAATCTTGAAACCTATGATGAAGAGAAAATAAAAGATTTATTAAAAAATAAGTTTAAAAAGAACTTAAATAAAGAAATTATTCTTGGTATGACTTTAAATGGAGTTCATCGTGATGACTTGATTTTTAAAATTAATTCCTATGATGCTAAGATATATGCATCTGAAGGTCAACAAAAAATGATAGTAATTGCTTATAAAATAAGTGAATTATTGCTCTTTAAAAAAATTAAGAAAGAGTATCCAGTTCTTCTTTTGGATGATGTTTTTTCAGAAATTGATGTTAAGAAAAGAAATAATATTATTAAGTATTTAAAAAGTGATATTCAAGTAATAATAACAACTAATGATATTTTAAATATAGATAAAAGTTTAGTTGATGAAGCCAAGATATTTAAGATTAAAAATGGTAATATAAAAACAAAAGGTGGTGTTAAAAATGTTAGAAGAAAAAGTAACAAGTCATTATGATGCTTCAGATATTCAAGTATTAGAAGGCTTAGAAGCAGTTCGTAAAAGACCAGGTATGTATATAGGAACTACTGATGTTAAAGGATTACATCATTTAGTTTGGGAAATAGTTGATAATTCAATTGATGAAGCTTTAGCTGGGTATTGTAAAAATATTGAAGTAATTATTAATAAAGATAATTCTATAACAGTTAAAGATGATGGTAGAGGAATACCAGTTGATGTTCATCCAAAGACTAAGTTATCTACGGTAGAAACAGTTTATACCGTTTTACATGCTGGTGGTAAATTTGGTGGAGGTGGCTACAAGGTGTCAGGTGGTTTGCATGGTGTTGGTGCCTCTGTTGTAAATGCCTTATCGAAATGGGTTGAGGTAACGGTTTATAAAAATTCTAAAATATATAAAATTCGTTTTGAAAATGGTGGTCATACTGTAGAACCATTACATGTTGTAGGGGAATGTGCTGAAAACAGAACCGGTACTACTGTAAGTTTTAAACCAGATCCTGAAATATTTGATACTGATATTTATGATTATAATACTTTAAAAGTAAGAATTCGTGAATTAGCTTTTTTAAATAGAGGTTTAAAATTAACAATTAGAGATGATCGTGATTTAGAAGATACTACAGGTGAAACTTTCCTTTATGAAGGTGGAATAAGTGAGTACGTAAGATTTATTAATCAAACTAAAACTCCTCTTTATGATGACATAATCCATTTAAGTGGAGAAAAGGATGGAGTATTCTTTGAAGTTGCAATGCAATACAATACAAGTGATACAGCCAATATTTATTCTTTTGTTAATAATATCAACACTCATGATGGTGGAACTCATGAAGATGGAGTTAAAAGAGCATTAACTAGAATTATGAATAAATATGCTAGAAGTAAAAATTTACTAAAAGAAAAAGATGAAAACTTAAGAGATGATGATGTTAAAGAAGGTTTAACAATGATTATTTCTTGTAAGCATCCAAATCCTCAATTTGAAGGTCAAACAAAAGGAAGACTTGGTAATAGTGAAGTAAAAGATTTAGCTGATAGTGTATTTTCAGAAGGTTTTGAAAGATTTTTACTTGAAAATCCTGAGGAAGCTAAGGTAATTGTTAGTAAATCAATTTTAGCTAGAAATGCTAGAATGGCTGCTAAAAAAGCTAGAGAAGCTGTTCGTAAAAGTGAAATGGCAACTACTAATTTCTTTGGAAAATTATCTGATTGTAAAAGTAAAGATCCTACAATTTCTGAGATATTTATAGTCGAAGGGGATTCAGCAGGAGGATCAGCTAAGCTTGGTCGTGATTCTATGACGCAAGCAATTTTACCATTAAGAGGAAAAATCTTAAATGTTGAAAAAGCTAGAGTTGATAGAGCACTTGGAAATGAAGAAATAAGATCAATTATTACAGCTTTTGGTACAGGAATAGGAGAATATTTTGATTTATCAAAATTAAGATATGACAAAATAATAATAATGACCGATGCCGATGTTGATGGATCACATATTAGAGTTTTATTATTAACTTTATTTTATCGTTTCTTTAAGCCAATTGTTGAAGCAGGACATGTTTATGCTGCTCAACCACCTTTGTACCGTATTACTCATAATAAAACCAGAAAATATGTTTTAAATGATGAAGAATTAGATGAATATTTAAGAAAATTAAGTGATACAACCAGAAGTAAAGTAGAAATAGCCAGAATGAAAGGTTTAGGAGAAATGGATGCTCCTGAGTTATATGAAACAACAATGGACATAAATACTCGTGTTTTAAGAAAAATAACTGTTGAAGATTGTGTTGAAGCTGATGCTATTTTTGAGAAACTTATGGGTGATGAAGTTGATCCAAGAAGAAAATTTATTGAAGAAAATGCTTGGAATGTTCAAAATCTTGATATATAGGTGGTGATACAATGGAAAATAATGAAGATATAAATGAACTTGTAAATAGAGCTAATGAAGACGCTAGAGAAGAAGAAAATCTAAATGAAACACCAGAAGAAGAAGTTAATTTAGAACATAAGCCAGTGGATTCTAGTGATTATTTTCACGAAAGAGATAGATTAGATCATAATAATATCGTTGATGAAGTTAAAACATCATTTTTGGAGTATTCTTTAAGTGTTATTAAATCTCGTGCTTTACCAGATTTAAGAGATGGTTTAAAACCAGTTCATCGAAGAATTTTATGGAGTATGTATGAATCTGGTTATACACCTGATAAACCACATCGTAAAAGTGCTAAAACTGTTGGTGAGGTTATGGGTAATTACCATCCTCACGGAGATTCAAGTATTTATGAAGCAATGGTAAGACTTGCTCAAGATTTTAACCAAAGATATATGTTAATTGATGGTCATGGAAACTTTGGTAATATTGAAGGTGATGGAGCTGCGGCTATGCGTTATACAGAATCTAGATTATCAAAGATATCTCTTGAACTTCTTCGTGATATTAATAAAGATACTGTTAATATGAATGATAACTTTGATGCAACTAGAAAAGAACCAGATGTTTTACCATCAAGATTTCCTAACGTTTTAGTTAATGGTTCTATGGGTATAGCTGTTGGTATGGCAACTAATATTCCACCTCATAACTTAGGAGAAGTAATAGATGGTTGTGTTGCTTATATTGATAATCCAGACATTGATACTTTAGGATTAATGCAATATATAAAAGGACCAGATTTTCCAACAGGTGGTATAATTCTTGGTAATTCCGGAATTAAAAGAGCATATGAAACTGGTCGTGGAAGTATAACAATACGTAGTAGAGCCGAAATAGAAGAAGTAAAAGGACATAGTAATATTATCATAACGGAAGTTCCGTTTGGTGTAAATACTATGGAATTAAAAAATAAAGTTGCTGAACTAGTAAGAGATAAAGTAATTGAAGGAATAGCTGATTATCATACAGATTTAAAAGATGGTATTAAAATAACTATTACTTTAAAGAAAGATGCTAATCCTCAAGTAGTTTTAAATAATTTATATAAACATACTAATTTTCAATTAAATTATGGAATAATATTCTTGGTTTTAGATGGTCAAACTCCTAAAACTTTAGGTTTAAAAGATATAATTGCTAAATATATTGAACACCAAAAAGAAGTAATAATTAGAAGAACTAAATTTGATTTAAATGCTTGTCTCGCAGCCGTTCATTTATTAGAAGGACAGAAAATTGCTTTAGATAATATTGATGCGGTTATTAAAATTATTCGTGGTTCTCATGATGATGATGAAGCTAAAAATGCTTTAATGACTAACTTTGGTCTTGATGATATTCAAGCAAATAATATCATGCAAATGCGTTTAAGAAAATTAACAGGACTTGAAAGAGAAAAATTAGAAGCAGATTTAAATGATTTAATGATTAAAATAGCTGATTATAAAGATATCTTAGGTTCAATGGAAAGAGTTTTAAATATTATTAAAGAAGAAATGTTAGAAATAAAGAGAAAATATGCTGATGATAGAAGAACTGAGATAGATATGAAGGCAATCGACTTTATTGAAGATGAATCTTTAATACCGGTAGAAGACATTTGTGTTGCTTTAACTAATAAAGGTTATATTAAGAGAATGTTAATTGATACTTACAAAACTCAAAAAAGAGGAGGAACTGGGGTTAAAGGTATAACAACAAATGATGAAGACTTTGTTTCAACCTTATTAACAGCTAGAACCCATGATTATATTTTATTCTTCTCAAATAAAGGAAGAGTATATAGAACTAAGGGTTATGAAATACCAGAGTTCTCTCGTCAATCTAAAGGAATTCCTATTATTAATCTTTTATCTCTTGATAAAGACGAAGTTATTAAATCAGTTCTAGTTATCAGGTATGATGATGAACCAAATAAATATTTAGTATTTATAACTAAAAATGGTTTAGTAAAACGTGTTGATATAAGTCAATTTGAAAATATAAGAACTAATGGTAAAATAGCAATTCTTTTAAGAGAAAATGATGAATTAGTCAATGTCTTAAAATCTGATGGACAATCTGAAATTATAATTGGTTCATCTAAAGGAATGGCAGTTAGATTTAACGAACAAGATTTAAGAGTAATGGGAAGAAATTCATCAGGTGTTAAAGGAATAAACGTTGCATCTTCTTATGTAATTGGAAGCATCGTTGCTAAAAAAGATGAAGATAGCCAAATGTTAGTTGTATCTGAAAATGGTTATGGTAAAAAAACTAGAGTAAGTGATTATCGTCTATCACGTCGTGGTGGAAAAGGTGTAAGAACACTTAAATTAACTGAAAAAACCGGAAATCTTATTTCTTTAAACGCTATAAGCGGTGATGAAGATGCTATGATGATAACAAATTCTGGTATGTTAATTAGAATTTCACTTGAAACTATTTCAACTTATAGCAGAAATACGCAAGGAGTTAAATTAATTAATTTAAAAGACAATCAAAAGGTTGCAACAGTTGCTTTAGTAGCTAAACAAGAAGAAAATGATATGGTTAATCAAGAAACATCTAATATAGTTTTAGCTGAAGATCAAAATACAGATGAACAAAACAATAAATAAAATAAATAGAAGGAGAGATTTTGATAACAAAGTTTCTTCTTTTTTAGGTTTCTTTTGAAACAAATTTAAACCATTTTTCAAGAAACACTTATAAAAAATAAAATAAAGCGTAATTTTTTCAAAAAACTACTTGTCTAAAATTAAAAAATATTGTAATATATTATTCGTGCAATAAAAGAAGTGGAACCAGGTCAGGATCGGAAGATAGCAGCCTTAACATAAATCTTTTATGTGCACTTTTATTTTGCTAAAAAAAGGAGTGGTTTAATGAATAATGATGAGAAATATATGAAATTAGCTTTAAACTGTTCCTTAAAAGCTTATCAAAGAGATGAAGTACCAGTAGGAGCTGTAATAGTAGCAGATGGAAAAGTAATAGCTAGGTGTTGGAACAAAAAGGAAATTAACAAAGATGTTACTATGCATGCTGAATTATTAGCAATTAAAAAAGCTTGTAAAAAATTAAATAGTTGGCGTTTAAATGATTGCACGATGTATGTAACTTTATTTCCTTGTCCTATGTGTGCCAGTGCTATTATCCAAGCTAGAATTAAAAGATTAGTAATAGGAGCACCTACTAAAGATTTAAAAAATGAACAAATTGTTAATATGATATTTGAAGATAGTATAAATAATAATAATTTAATTCTAACTAAAAATGTTTTAGAAGAAACTTGTTCTAAAATTTTAAAAGATTTTTTTAAACAAAAAAGATTGAAAAAGAAATAGGCTCATATTTATACTTTAAATGCCTTCTAGTGAACAAAAATAATGTTTTAATATATTTATATCATTTTATTGTCTTTTCATCTTATATTGGCTTTTAAAACGCATTTAAAGTAATAATAAATTTTAAATAATATAAAAATATAAATAAAATAATTTATAAAATTAATTAAAAAAAGTAACTAAATTTCTTTAAAAATAGTTGCTTTTATTATATAATATTAATTAGAAACGGGTGATGAAAATGGAATATCAAGCATTATATAGAAAATATAGACCAACTAAGTTTAGTGATGTTGTTGATCAAGAAAATATTTTGAAAATAATTACTAATTCTTTAAAAGAAAATAAAGTATCACATGCTTATTTATTTTCAGGACCAAGAGGAACTGGTAAAACAACAATTGCTAAATTACTTGCTAAAACAGTTAATTGTCTTAATTTAAAAGATGATTTTTCAATTTGTCATGAATGTGAGAATTGTCTTGATATTGAAAATAATTCATCAGATATAATTGAAATAGATGCAGCTAGTAATAATGGAGTAGATGAAATAAGAGAATTAAAAAGTAAGATTAATTTAGTTCCAAGTAAATTAAAATATAAGGTTTATATTATTGATGAAGTACATATGTTATCTACTAGTGCTTTTAATGCTCTTTTAAAGACTTTAGAAGAACCACCTAGTCATGTTATATTTATTTTAGCAACAACTGAATTTTATAAAGTTCCAGCTACAATTGTATCAAGGTGCCAATGTCTAACTTTTAAAAGAATAAGTAAAGAAGGTTTGATTAAAAGAATAAAAGAAGTAGCCAATCTTGAAAATATTAAAATAACTGATGAAGCTGTAGAAGAAATAGCTATATATTCAGAAGGTGGTATGCGTGATGCTTTAGGAATGCTAGATAAATTAGCATCATACTCTTTAAAAGAAATAACTCTAGATGATTTTTTAAGTATCAATGGGTTAATATCAAATAACGATTTAAATACTTTTATTGATAAAATAATAAGTAAAGATAATGAGCAAGTCTTAGAACAAATAAATGCTTATGAAGACTTAGGGATAGATTATGCTAAGATAGTTGAAAAAGTTCTAGAAAGACTTCGTGATTTATTAGTTGAACATTACGTTAAAAAAAATGATAAGTACGATTCTAAAGTTTTATATGATTTAGTCTTTGTTTTCAATGATATTTATAATTACTTAAAAGATTCCATTAATAAAAAAATAATAGTCGAAGTTAAATTACTAGATTACATGAATAAGATAGATAAACCTAATAATTCAGAGCCTTTTATTTCCCGAGAAATAATTAAAAATCAAAAAAGTGTTGTGAAAGAACAAAAAAGTGTGGGAAATACAGATATTACTCCTAAAAATGATACAAATAACGAAACCTATACTATCGATGAAGAAGTTAAAAAACAAAGAATTATTAATACCTTTGCTATTGCTAGTAAAGCTTTAAAAAACAATCTACTTACTAAATGGAGTTTATTAACTGATTATATTACTAATCCTAAGTATTCAGCAGTTGCAAGCTGTTTAAAAGATGTTGAAATAGGAGTTGTAAGTGCTAAAAATATTTTATTAGTTAGTAAATATAATAACATTACTGATAAAATATATAGTAATTATGATTTAGTTTTAGAATTATTAAAAGAAATAACTGATAACACTTATAAAATTGTTGTAATTGATGAACCTAGTTTTAAAGAAGAGGTATTAAATTTTAAAAATCATATGAACGATCAAAGTTATTATACTTATCAAGAGGAAACAAAAGATATGATTATTAAAAATCAAGTTTACAAAGATAATAATTTGTGTTATGGTAATTTAGTACAGAAAGCAATAGATGTATTCGGTAGTGAATATGTCTCTGTTTCAGAGAAAGGAAATGATTAAATATGAATATGCAAGCGTTAATGAGACAAGCACAAAGTCTACAAAAAGATATGTTAAAAAGTAAGGAAGAAATTGATAAGATGGAGTTTACGGCAACATCTAACTTAGTTAGCGTTAAAGTAAATGGTAAGAAAGAAGTATTAAACGTAAAAATAGAAGCTCCAACTGATTTTTCAGGAGATGATATAGACATGTTAGAAGACATGATTATGGTTGCTGTAAACGAAGCATTTAAACAAGTTGATAAAGAAACTGAAAAGAAAATGGGTAAATACACTAGTATGATGCCTGGATTATTCTAAAATGTATCCTAAAAGTATTTTAAATGTTATAGAAGCTTTTAAATATTTACCAGGTATTGGTGATAAAACTGCTGAAAGGATGGCTCTTTATCTTTTAAATCTCGATAAAGTTCAAACTGATTTTATGGCTGATGCTATTAAAAATTTAAAAGATAATACTAAAAGATGCAAAGTTTGTGGTAATTTTACTTCAGATGATATTTGCTTTGTTTGTAATGATCCAACGAGAGAAAAAAATATTTTATGTGTAGTAGAAGATCCTAAAACCGTAATTGCTATTGAAAAACTTGGAGTATACCATGGTATGTATCATGTTTTAAATGGTTTAATTAAAACTCTTGATGGCTTAGATCCTGCAGATATTAGACTTGATAAATTAATTGAAAGAATTAATAATTCAGATTTTAAAGAAATAATAATAGCAGTTAAACCATGTTTAGAAGGAGAGATGACATCTCTTTATATTAACAATGTTTTAAAAGATTTGAATATATCAATTACAAGGCTAGCATCTGGTATACCAATGGGAGCTGATATGGAATATGTTGATGCTATAACTTTAGAAAAAGCCTTTGATAATCGTAAAAAAATATCATAATACTAACTTAAAATTTCATAATCTTTATGGGTGATGTAATGACAAAAGTTTTAAAATATTTAAAAAGAATTATTTTAGCCTCTTTTCTTTTATATGCTTATAACTTAATAGCTGTAACTTTTAATATGACTATTCCTATAAATATATTTACAATTTTAGTAGTTGGTTTCTTTGATTTTGTTGGTCTTGCTTCTTTACTTATTATTAGATTAATTGGAATGTAGGTGGTTTTATGTTAGATGATTTTAAAGATAATAAATTTTATGAATATGCTTGTAATTTAAAAAAATATTTTCATGCATATATATTTGAAGTAAGTGATATTGATAGTACATATCCACTTATATTAGCATTTGCTAAAATGATAATATGTAAAAATCATCTAACTAATAACAAACAATGTGATTGTAATATTTGTCATTTAATAGATGAAAATTACTATAATGATTTAAAAGTAATAGAGCCAGATGGTAAACAAATAAGAAAAGAACAAATAAAACAATTACAAAATGATTTTAGTTTAAAATCAGCTAACGATACTAATCAAGTATACATAATAAAAGAAGCTGAAAAAATGAATGATAGTGCTTCTAATTCTTTATTAAAATTTATTGAAGAACCAGCTAGTAATATTTATGCTATTTTAATAACTACATCAAGAGATAGTTTATTACCAACTATTATTTCAAGATGTCAAACTATAGAATTAAATTTAACTAATAAATTAACTTATATAGAAGAAGATTATCAAAATAATTTGAAATTCTTAAAATTACTTCAGAAAGAAAAAGAAAATACTTTAGCTTATTTAAAATCTTCTTATTTTTCTATATATCAAACAAGGGAAGATGTTTTAAAATCATTTAAAATTTTAGAAATAATTCTTGATAAAGAAATAAATAGAAGAAATAATATTATAAGTGATTTTGCTTATTATAATCTTTTAGCTAATGAATTAAAAAATTTCTCTTTAGAAGAATTAATATTTTATTTAAATAAAATTATAAATTATCATGATAAATTAATTAAAAATCCTTATTTAAATTTAAATTTATTTATGGATAGATTGGTTATAGAAATATCAAGGGAGGGGATTAAATGAAAGTTGTAGGCATTCGTTTTAATGATAAAGGTAGAATGTATTATTTTAATGCTAATGATTTAAAATTAGAAAAAAATATGCAAGTCTTAGTTGAAACAGAAAGAGGAGAACAAATAGGTTATGTTTATCTTGAAGAAAAAGAAATAAATCCTGAAATTTTAGTAAATCCTTTAAAAAATGTTGTTAGAATTGCAACACCTAAAGACATGAAAATTCACGAGAAAAATATACAAGATAGTACTAAAGCTTTAACAACAGCTAAAAAAATAGCAAGTGATTTAAATTTAAATATGAAAATTCTTGATGCAAGTTTTACTTTTGATAAAAAACAATTATTATTTAATTTTACAGCTGATGATCGAATAGATTTTCGAGAACTTGCTAAAAGATTAGCAGCCATTTATAAAACAAGAATAGAATTAAGACAAATAGGTATTAGAGATAAAGCTAGAAGTATTGGTGGGTTAGGTCCTTGTGGAAGGTTTTTATGTTGTAATAGTTTTTTAACTGATTTAAATAGTGTTACAATTAACATGGCTAAAAATCAAATGTTAGCTTTAAATCCAACTAAAATAAATGGTGTATGTGGAAGACTTTTATGCTGTCTTGCTTATGAAGATGAAACTTATACCAATCTTCGAAAAGGTTTACCAAGTGTAGGAGATACCTATATTCATAATAAGGAAAAGTATAAAGTAATAGATGTTGATATCTATACAAGAAAAATCAAAATTGAAAACGAAGAACATATACAAGATGAGGTATTTTTATAAATGGAAGTATTAAATGACTTAGTTGGTAAAAATTTAAAAATTTATCAAGATGATGATTACTTTAAATTTTCTTTAGAATCTGTTTTACTTCCTGAATTTGTTGATATAAACCTAAGAGATAAAAAAATTCTTGATTTATGTACAGGAAATGCTCCAATTCCTTTAATTTTATCCCAAAAAACTAAAAATGAAATAATTGGAGTAGAACTACAAAAAGAAATATATGAATTAGCTTTAAAATCTGTAAAAATTAATAATTTAGATAAACAAATAACAATTTTAAATGAAGATGTTAAAAACTTAAATAATATCTTTAAAGGAGATACATTTGATATAATAACAGTCAATCCTCCTTATTTTAAAATAGAAGAGAAAAGTTTTTTAAATGAAAATGAAACAAAGAAAAATGCTAGACATGAAAGTTCTTTAACTTTAGATGAATTATTAAAAATGTCTAATTATTTATTAAAAACCAATGGTTCTTTTTACATGGTTCATAGAACAGAAAGACTAATTGAAATAATAGAAAAACTAAAACAGTATAAATTTGAACCAAAGAAAATTAGATTTATTAATTCCTTTGAGGGAAAAGAATCTAGATTATTCTTAATAAAAGCTACTAAAAATGGTAAACCAGGTTTAAAAGTATTAGATAATTTATATATTTATAATCAAGATCTAACTTATAAAGAAGAAATTTTAAAACTATTTGAGGAGGAAAAATGACAAGATATAAAAAAGAGGAAATAGAAAGATTTCTTCATAAAAAATATAAAAAAAATATTAAGTTAGAACCAGTTGCTGTAGGAATGGATTCCCAAGTATATGCTTATGAATTTCAAAAACAAAAATATATTATTAGAATAAATGAAAAATTAGAAGGTTTTAAAAAAGATGAATATGCCTATAATAATTTTAGAAGTGATATAATTAAAATACCTAAAATAATAGAATATGGTAATTTTAATAATGATTATTATTGTATAAGTGAAAGAATAAATGGTATAACTTTTCAAGATGCTAGTTCTTCCTTAATAAATAATTTACTTGCTAAAGTTGTAAATGTTTTAAATTCAATTAATAGTGTTGATATCTCAAAAACTACAGGTTATGGAGTATTTGACAGTACAACTGGAAATGCTAATTATAATACTTGGAAAGAGTTTTTATTAGATATTTTTAGTTCTAATTATAACTTTGACCTGGTTAAAGAAAAAAAATATGTTGATAATGATTTATTAGAAAAATTATTTAAAAAATATAAAGATTTAATTAAATATACAAATGAAACAAGAAAATTATATCATGGTGATTTTGGTTCTAATAATTTACTTGTAGAAGCAGATAATATACTTGGAGTAATTGACTGGGATATGGCAAGTTATGGAGATCCTTTATATGAAATTGCTAATACTTACTTTTGGAGTACATGGCTTTTATGTATGAAAAGATCATATGCTTATTTTGAAAAAGAATATGGTAATATTAAAAATTACCAAGAATTAATTAAATGTTATTGTATCAGGATAGCTTTAATAGAAATATATGAAAATGCTCTTATAGGAAATGAAGAAATGACTATTTGGCTTCAAGATAGAATATCTAAAATATGTTTATAAAAAGGTGGTAAAAATGAAATTAATTGTTGGACTAGGAAATCCAGGATTAGAATATGAAAATACAAGACACAATATTGGTTTTATTTATATAGATAGTATAGCTAAAAAATTAAATCTTACTTTTAAAGAAAAATTTAATGGTTTATATGCTAAAACTATAATAGAAGGAGAAGAAATAATATTTTTAAAACCTTTATCATATATGAATTTATCAGGTACAGTTGTTATAAAATATGTTAATTATTATAAAATTAATCCAAAAGATGTCTTAGTAATACATGATGATTTAGATATGGAAATAGCTAAAATAAAACTAAAAGAAACAGGATCATCTGGAGGACATAATGGTATTAAAAATATTATTTTAAATCTTCAAACTGAAAACTTTAAACGTTTAAAAGTAGGAATAGATAAAAATAAAAATATTCCAACTGATAAATATGTTTTAGGTCGTTTTACTTCTTTAGAAAAACAAGAATTAGAAAATATTGAAACAATTATTTTTAATATAATAAATGATTACTTAAAATTACCTTTTAATGATTTAATGAGTAAGTATAATAGTAATAATTGGAGAGATAAAAATGAAAAAACTAATTGATTTATTTAATATTCCATATTCTTTAAATATGGGCTTATCGGGTATGACTGATGAGTCTTTTTGTCTATATACATATGGAATGTTTCAAAAAAATAATAAAGGTATTTTAATTATTACTAGTACTTTAACAGAAGCCAATAATTTATTAAATATTTTATCATCTTTAACTGATAATGTTTTATTATTTCCTATGGATGATTTTCTAACTAGTGAATCTTTAAGTATAAGTCCTGATTTAATGGCAACTAGATTAGAAACTATAAATGAAATAATTAATAATTCTAGAAAAATAATTATTACTAACTTAACTGGTTATTTAAGATATTTACCAAGTAAAAAAGTATATAAAGAAAATATAATTACTTTAAAACAAGGAGATTCTATTTCACCTCAAGAATTAGTTAAAAAATTATATAATATTGGTTATAAAAGAGAAACTATAGTAACAACAACTGGTGAAATGGGTGTAAGAGGTTTTATTATAGATGTTTTTCCTATTTCAAGTGATTATCCAATTAGAATAGAATTCTTTGGAGATGAAATAGATTCCATAAGAGAATTTGATCAAGATACTCAAAAAAGTATTAAAACTTTAGATAAAATAATAATTAATCCCTTTACAGAATTTTTATTAGATAAAGATATAAATCTTGATTTAAGAAAACAAAAATATTTACCTACTTATTTAAAAGATACAACTAATATAGAAAGTTATTTAGAAGATAGAATTACAATTGTTAAAGATTATATTCAAATACATAATAATTATTTAAAAATGGAAGATGAAATAGAAGAATATAGAACTCATGATCCAGATTTTAAAGATAATTATATGTTTTCTTTAGATATACTAGATATAAATAAAGTAATTCATTACTTAAATATAGATAATTTAATACCTAATCATGAATTTACTAATTACTATGATTTAAAAATTAAAAACATTCCTAAGTTTCATGAAAATATAGATATTATAAATGATTATTTAAAGAATAATTTAGGTCTAAAAAAACAAATTATTATTTGTTTAAAAAACTATCAGATAAAAAACTTTGTTAAATATTTAGCTGTTCCTTATCTTTTAACAGATGAAAATAATTTAAGTGAATACTTATTAAATATAATTACTAAAGAATTTGCAAATGGTTTTACATATGAAGATAAAATAATTTTAACAGCAAGTGATTTATTTAATATTAGTTTACCTAAGAAAAAATATAAAACAAAGTTTAAATATGCAACTAAAATAGAAAATATAAATAAACTTGAAATAGGTGATTATGTTGTTCATAGTATAAATGGTATAGGTATCTATAATGGTATCAGAACCTTAAAAGTAAATGATTTGAAAAAAGATTATTTGGAAGTATTGTATAAAGGTGATGATAAGTTATACATTCCTGTTGAAAAAATTGAACTTATTAGTAAATATTCAGGAAGAGATGGAATATTGCCTAAAATAAATGGTTTAGGTAGTTTAGAATGGAAAAAGAATAAACAAAGAATTATTAATAAAGTTAAAGATATAGCAGATAAATTAATTAAATTATATGCTTTAAGAGAAATGCAAAAAGGATATGCATTTTCAAAAGATACCAAATATCATGAAGAGTTTTTTAAAGAGTTTGCTTATACTCCAACAATTGATCAATTAACTGCTTACGAAGATATAAGAAAAGATATGGAATCTTCTAAACCAATGGATAGACTTTTATGTGGAGATGTTGGTTTTGGTAAAACCGAGGTTGCTTTTAGAGCTATGTTTAAAGCTGTATATGATGGAAAACAAGTATTATATCTTTGTCCAACAACTATCTTATCAAGTCAACAATATCAAAGTGCTCTTGATCGTTTTAAAAACTTTCCTGTTAAAATTGAACTTTTAAATAGATTTACAACACCTAAGAAAACGAAAGAAATATTAGAAGAATTAGAAAATGGAGTAGTTGATATCGTAATTGGAACCCATAGATTACTAGGAAATGATATTAAACCTAAAGATTTAGGACTTTTAGTAATAGATGAAGAACAAAGATTTGGAGTAAGTCATAAAGAAAAATTAAAACAATATAAAGCAAATGTAGATGTTTTAACTTTAACAGCAACTCCAATTCCTAGAACTTTACAAATGTCAATTGTTGGAATTCGTTCTTTATCAGTCATTAAAACACCACCAGTGAATAGATTTCCAATTCAAACCTATGTTGTATATGAACAAGATAATTTAATAAAAGATGCAATTGTAAAAGAAATGCTAAGGGATGGACAAATATTTATTCTTTATAATCGGGTAGAAACAATAGATGCTAAAAAAGATGAAATTCAAAAACTTGTACCAAACGCTAGAATTGTAGTTGCTCATGGAAGATTAACAAAAGTAGAATTAGAAGATAGAATGATTAAATTTATTAATCATGAATATGATATCTTGCTTTCAACAACTATAATAGAAACAGGTATTGATATTCCAAATGCTAATACTTTAATTGTTTTAGAAGCTGATCACTTTGGACTTTCTCAGTTATATCAAATAAGAGGTAGAGTAGGAAGAAGTAATAAAATAGCCTATGCTTATTTAATGTATAAAGAAAATAAAATCTTAGGTGAAGCTGCTATTAAAAGATTAAATGTTTTAAAAGAATTCACAGAACTTGGAAGTGGTTATCATATAGCTAATCGAGATTTATCAATAAGAGGAGCCGGAGATATTTTAGGATCTGAGCAAGCAGGCTTCATGGATACAGTAGGAATTGATTTATATTTAAAAATACTAGATGATGAAATTAAACGTTTAAAAGGTGAACCAATTAAAGAAGAAGAAGTCAAGGATGAAAAACCAATTATAAATGTAACTACTCATATAGATGATAAATATACAGATGAAGCTGATCTAAAAATAGAAATTCATAAATTAATAAGTACAATTGATAGTTATGATAAATTATTAAAAGTAAAAGCTGAATTTGAAGATAGATTTGGTCGAGTAGATAATGAAATAGAAATTTATATGTTAGAAGAATGGTTTGAAAAATTAGCTAAAGAAAAAGGAATTGAAAAATCTATTCAAACAAAAGATCAAATAGAATTAATCTTTAATATAGATGCTTCTAAAAATATAAATGCTGAAGAATTATTCTTAAAATCATATAAGATAAGTAAAAACTTTAAATTTAATTATAGTAATTTAAGATTTCATGTTATTTTAGAATTTAAAGGTTTAGAAAAACACTTTATTTACTATTTAATTGAGTTATTTAAATAAAAAATGGTCATTTTGATCATTTTTTTTAATTTTGAAATAAAAAAGAGAAATTTCTATAGTAAAATTTCCCATTCTCCATTTTTTTTACCTTTTATTCTTGTTATTAAACCTTTTTCTTGCATTTCTATCATTTTTGTTTTTACAGTTCTTACTGATTTATTGATTATTTGAGCAATTTCTTCTTGTTTAATATTTTTATTTTCTTTTATTATATTTAATATTGCTTGTTCTTCTAAAGTGCAATTTTTAAATTCAGAAGTTTTGTCTTTTGGAATTCTAATATAATCTATATGAGTAAATCTATTTTTTAATTCATATTTTGTATCTGATAAAAGGTTATAAAAGAATTTTTCTAAATAAGATAAATCTTCAAAAATATTTTTTTCAAAATTTTTATAATTAGCTCGAACTAATGAATTTCTAAAATACCAAGAATTGTCTCTGAATACTTCATCATTAATGTTAAATCCAAATGTTCTTAAATATTTAATAATAAAAACAGCAGTTGTTCTTGTATTACCTTCACAAAAAGGGTGTATTTGCCATATGTTTGAAGTAAATCTACATAAATGTTTTATTGCTTCATCAAATGATAAATCTTTATACGAAAATTTTTTTTCTTGTTCAAAATCATATTCTAATGCTGGCATAATAGTTTCAAAGGAAGCGTATATTACTGTGTCGTTGTTTAAAATCCATTCGTCTTTGGTAAAATTATAATTTCTTATAATACCTGCATGTTCATATATTCCTGTAAATAATTTTCTATGAATACTTATCAATTCAGTTGGATTAAAATTAAATGCTTTATCACTTAAAATTTCGGTAATTTGTACTGATACTTTATCAGCTTCTTCACTATTTTCTTTTTCTTCAGACTTTCTATTATCTAAAACTTTATAGTAATTGTTAATTCTTTCTTTAACTTCTTCTAAATTAATTTTTCCTTCTATATGTTCTTTGGCCGTATTAACTAAATATTTTGATGGTTTTAATCCATCTACATCTTGAAGTCCTATAGCTGTTTCCCAAACCTTTGTTTTTTCCACTTGTGTAGGTTCTCCTTGTTTTATATATTTAGTTAATTCTAAATTCCATTTTTCTTTTTTTTCCATAAACTATGCCTCCTAACTATTAATAGTATAGCATATAAAATTAAATTTATCAATTTTAAAGTGCAATTTTTGCACTTTAAAAAACAAATAATTGCACTTTAAAATAATAGATAATTGAATTAATTTTTATAAATATTATGTTTAAAGTAATATAACTAATATAATATTTAGGTTATAAAGATAAATAAATCAAGCATTATCACGAAAATCTAAGATAAAATTTGTCGAATTATCACGAAAATTCAAGATAAATTTTATTAAATCATCACGAAAACTCAAGATAAATTTTATTAAATCATCACGAAAACTCAAGATAAATTATTTTTATATATTAAAAAAATCTTTAAAATTCTTATTTTACAAGCTTTTTCTTATAAAAAAAGAAGTATTGCTACTTCTTCAAACTAAATTATTTGAATGGTAAATAT
>CAKPFH010000027.1 GCA_934153655.1 uncultured Bacilli bacterium | reverse complement strand
ACTACAAGTTTAAGAGATGCCTTTACAAGATATTATCAAAAAACATTATTTACTAATAAAAGCAAATAATGTTTTTTTTAGCATATAATTAAACGAGGTGAAAAATGAATAATACTTATATAGTTAAGAAAAATGATAACTTATATGATATAGCTAAAAATTATAATACAACGGTTGGTATTTTAAAAGCTTTAAATAATTTAAGTAGTAATATTTTACAAGTAGGACAAATTCTAAAACTTCCTAGTAGTAAAGTAGAAGAAAGCATGGTAAGTGATTATTTTATTTATACAATTAAACCAGGTGATAATTTATATAGTATTGCTAAAAATTATAATATTGGTTTAGATGAACTAATTAATTTTAATGAACAAGCTTCTACTCTTCTTACCATTGGTTCTCAGATTTTAATACCTACTAATAATAAAACTACAGTTAATAATATTCAATACATAATTAAACCAGGAGATACTTTATATAATATTGCTAAACGTTACAATACCAGTGTTGATGAGATTAAAAGATTAAATAATTTTAATACTAATATGTTAAAAATAGGTGATGTTATTTTAATACCAGATACTTCTAAATATAAAACTTATGTAATTAGAACTAATGATACTTTAGAAAACATTGCTACTCGTTTTAATACAACAGCTGAAGAAATAATGCGAATTAATAACTTATTAACTGATGATGTTACAGTTGGTCAAATAATTATTATTCCATAAAAAAAACTAGGTAAAACTAGTTTTCTTTGTATTCAGTTAATTTAATCTTTGTAGTTTTTTCTTTAGAGTCTCTTAAGTAAGTAACAGTTATCTCATCATCTACATTGTATTTATATAATTCATATCTTAAATAAGCCATATTATCAACTTTTTCATTGTTGATCTTAGTAATTACATCACCTTTTTGTAAATCAGATTTACTTGCCCCACTATTTTTAGATACTTCAACTACGACTACTCCTGATGTAATACTATCTTTTAACATAATACCATTTCGATATAAAGAATAAGTATCACTCACATTTAACATAGAAATACCAAGCATTGGTCTTGTAATCGCTTTACCACTTTCTAAAGATTCAATATGACTCATAGCATATTCAATTGGAATTGCAAATCCCATGTTTTCAACTTCAGTTTGAACTAATTTTAAAGAAATAACTCCAATTACTTCGCCAGTTGCATTTACAAGTGGTCCACCACTATTACCTGGATTAACAGCTGCATTAGTTTGTAATACTTTCATAACCCAGTCATTACTACTACCAGATAAACTAACAGTTACTAATCTATTTTTTCCAGATAAAATTCCATCTGTTACCGTTCCTCGGTATTCATAACCAAGTGGAGATCCGATAGTAAAGACAGTATCTCCTAATTTAGAATTTTCACTTGTTCCAATTTTAGCTGTATCAATTACATCACTTTTTTTAATTCTTATAACAGCAAGATCTAAATACTCATCACTTCCAAGAACTTCACCTTCAATTTCCTTGTCATCACTTCTAATTAAAACAACCTTTTCAGCTCCTGATATTACATGATGATTAGTCATTACATAACCATAATTATTATCAGTTTTATAAACAAAACCAGAGCCTGTTGATGCTACACTATTCTTTTGATAATTTTGAATCATCATAACAGCATCATATACTTTTTCAACACTTGCTGATAGAGAACCATCATTAACAATAACTGTTCCACTACAAGCCCTACAAGTACTAGAAGTACTACCACTATTATTAGTTGTACTTAAAGTTGTATTAATTGCAATATAATACATTACAAGTCCACCAAGGACAAAAGCTACAAATAAATAAATTACTAAATTAATTTTATCATTTTTTTTCATTCTATCACCCTCAATTTAAATTTTTAATTTCTAAATAATTAATAGGAAATCCCATCCTATCTAATACTTTATCTATTTTTATATGATGTAAATTCATCTCTAAATTAGCTAAATTATGTCTTATTTCTTCCATTAAATTAGTAAATTCTTCGTGAGATAACATTTGTTTCATAATAATTATTAAAGCAAATAAATCATTTTTACCATAAATATAATCATCATCCATTATTGGAATATTTAACTGTTTATGATACTTAGTATCATTTATTTTTCTTTGCGTTTTATTTTCAAAAACAATATCTTCATGAGCACATAAATTTCTATAATTTGATAAAATAGTTAAATAATTACCAAGAACATCAATATCTAAATTATAAATATCAGCAATAGATAATTGATCTTCTTTCTTTAAAATTGAATATAATTCTCCAACTATTCCAAATGATAATACTTTAACAAGTACCCATAAAGGAATAAATCCATAATTAGTAACATAATGCATCGTTGCTGAATGCTGAGTTGCATTTATATTAATTTGTCTTTTCATTTTCTTTAAAATATCATTAACTTGTTTAGATTTTTCTTTATTAGGAGTAAAATTCTTAGGTGTTAAATAATCTCTTTCGCGATAACCATATTTTAAAGATAATTGATAACTAATAATTGATTTAATATTATTTTCAATTACTAAAATATTTTTAAATATTATATTTCGAAAAGTTCTATCAAATAGAAATAAACTATAAAGTTCTAAAAAAGTTGTACCTTCTATATAAGTTCTATCTGCATTACTTTTCATAAATAAATGTCTATAGCCATTTAAAAAGAAATAATTCTCTCGAAATAAAACTTCTTTAGCATATTTTATATCATCAATAACTAACCCTTTATTTTTTAAAATCTCAATTTGTTCATTTAAGGTTTTAAATTCCTTTTTCATTCTTCTCTCTCCTACTTAATTAAGTATATCATAAATCCTTTAAAAAAATATGTTTTTTTTGTGAAATTTTTTAGGAATTTTCAAGGAAATTAAAAAAACCAATATTAAATATCAGTTTTCTTATCACTTTTCTTTTCTTCAATTAATACTTTTTCAGAAACTATAACTTCATTATTATCATGATTAAAAATAAAACCGATTATTTCAATAACTGAATAAGCCATAATAACTATTCCTATTGTTTGAAAGGCTAAATTAGCTTCTAAAATTGTATACAACCCACCTGCTATTAATAATAAAGATAATCCAAGAGAAACAAAAAATCTTGTATCTTTTTTCATATATAAACTATTAACAAATCTTGTTATTCCAATAAATAAAATATAACCACCTATTATAAGTCTTACTAAAGCTTCAATTACATTAGCTAAAAAGATAAAAATTAAACCAACTACAACTAAAGTAATTCCAACAATCATATCTTTAGAAGAAGTTTCTTTATTATTTTTAATCTCAACATAATTTTTAATACAATAATAAATTCCAAATAAAATAATAAGTCCCCCCATTACATAGGAAAAAACTAAAACAATAAACTCAGGCTTAGTATACATAACAGCTCCTAGTATAAAAAATAAAATAGATATAACTAACATTATAACAGAATAATTCTTAAAATATTTTTTCATATTACCACCACTTTAATTATACCTAAAAATTAATTTTTTTTAAAGATTTTTTTAACTATTTATGTTATAATTTATAATAGGTGGTGCTATATGAATGAAATAGATGATAAAAAACTCTTAAATTATTTAAAAGATGAAAATATTACCTCAGAAGAAGTATCATATTTAAAAAAATTATATAAGGTATATAAAATACTTTATTCTCTTTGTAATGGTAATATAGAAAAAAATAAACAATTTGTAGATAAATTAGAAGATGAAGGTTATAAAACTAAAGAAGGCTATTTAGATTTACAAGCAAGAATAAACTTAGAATTAATTAAAATAAAAAAACAATATGATAAATCACCTTTAAAAAAGAAAAAAATAGCTTTTCCTTATATGCAAGAAGTATGTACTCTTTTAAATGATGAAAAATCTTATAATGATGAAGAAATAATTAGTTATATAAAGAAATTATTTACTATTATCCAAATAGTTTTAGATATGAATATTACTTTTTATTATTCATGTTACCTTGTTTTAAAAGAAAGATATCGTAATTTAGAATTAAATGATAATAAATTACTTAAATATCAAAATATTAATAGAAAGGACTATAAAGAAAATGATAGATTTAAATAATATCTTAGATAATTTAAAAGATAAGTTAAATGAATTAAAATTAAAACTTTTAAATGTTAAAAATAGTTTAGATAAAATAAGTAATATTCCAACTTCTATAGTAATACTTGAAACTGATTTAACTAAATTAGACTTTAATTCTTTAAATTTAGATTTAATAGAAGATCCTCTAGAAGCAAATTCTGATCTTATAAACTTAAAATATTTACAAGATGTTTATCATTTTTTAATAGATCCAGATATAGAAAATGATGGAGTTAAAAAAGAATGTTTAGATACTTTAAATAATATAATTAAAAAAATTAAAACCGGTTATAGTGAAACTAAAAGTAATTTAGATAAAGAAAAAGAAGAATTAGAAGAATTAATTACTAAATCTACTAAATTAAAAGATTATTTAGAAAAAATAACTACTAATGATTTTTCTTTAAGTTATAGTGAAACAGAAGAATTATTAGAATTAATTAATATTTTAGAACTTGATAATAAAACTTTATTTAATCTTATTTGTTATCTTACTAAATTAAGTTTAAGAAAAAGTGAATGTTTAACTCCTGTTATTTCTAAAGATAATATTGATACTCTTATCACTGAAAGTAATGAAAATCAAGAAAGAATTTTAAATAATTTAGAAGAAAATGATGATATTTATCAAGAAAAAGTTTTAAAAATCTTAGATTTAATTGAAGAAACAAAAAAAGTATTAGAAGAATATCCAGTAAATTATTATTTAAGTTTAAAGAAAAATTTAAAACATTATATAGATGTAAATGATTTTGAAAGTTTTTCAATTGTTATGCCTACTATAACTAAAAAAGAGTTTTTAACCATGCATTATTTAATAAATCCAATAATAAATTTAAAAGAATGTTTAAGTTTAGAATATGATAAATATACTATAGATGATATTATTAAATTCTATGAAACTTATTTAGAAGAATTTAGTATTGCTAAAGAGTTATTAGAAGATGAACTTTTAGAATTAGAAGATGATGAAGAATTAGACTTTGATGAAACTGATGACTTAGAGGAAGATTTAATAACTGATATAAGTGATTTTCCAACTTTTTTAAGTAGTAGTAAAAATATTCTTTTATTAAATAAAACTTTAGAACTTACAAGTTTTCAAATTGATCTTGATTTAAAAAATGAAGATATTTCAAAACAAGCAGAAAAACAAAAAGGTTTTATTAAAACTTTAAATATGTTTGTAAACCAAACCTATGAAGGAGGATCAGGAATAAAAGCTAAGTTTTCCAGAGAAGGAACTAAAAAAATTGATAAATTATATAAAGATAAAACGAGAAAAAAATATGATAAAGAATTATCTCCTTATCGCCTAAGAACTATTGATAAAATTAGAACAGGTTATTTAATTATTCCAATTTGTCCAGAAAACAGAAAGAAAATCTTTGATTTATATGGCAATGAAGATATTTTAAAAGATGGAACAGTTACCCTATTATTCTCAATTATTTGGACTGATGCAAGTCATCATGAATATACAAAATTAAATAAAAATTTATATAGCAACGTTTCCTACATAAGAAGATTAAAAGAAATATTTAATGATCCAAATACTAAAAAAGAAGAATTAAAAGAAATAATAGATGAAAGTATGGCTAGATGTTTTGATACATTAAAAACACTTAAAAAGGAGGAAACATATGTATCTTGAAACAATTAAAGAATTAATTGATAAAAAAATAGATGAACTTAAAAGTAAAAAGAAAAAATTAGCAACTACTCTTACTTTAGATAAAATTAATAGTTTGATTAGTTTAATAGAAAAAGTTCAAGAAAACTATAAAAATTTAAAAGATTTAGATTTATTAGAATTAAAAGAACATTTTAATATAGAAAATAAATATTTAACTTTTTATCAAATAATTATTAATCATAACCAAGACTTAAAACCAAGTGATATAACTCTTTTAAATAAAGTGTTAACTAGTAATTTAACTATAATAAAAGATGAAAAAGAAAAAATTAGTAAAGTACAAAAAGAAAATCAAGAAATTGATGATGAAATTAAAAAATTACAAAAATTAAAAGAAAAAGTAGAAAACTTTTTAATAGATGAAAATGATATAGATACTTTAAGTTTACTTCTTTCTGAAACAAATAATTATGAAGAAGCTATTAATATTATGAAATATTTATTATTAACTTCTTTAAAGAAAAAAATAGATGAAAACAATAAAGAAGATTTTATAGAAATTACTAATTTAAATATAAATGATTTAAAAGATTTATTTAAAAAATTAGGATTTGATTTTACTAAATTAACTAAAAATAATCAAAAGGAATTGCAAGAATATGGTAATTTAGAAAATATAGAAGGTATTATTTCTATATTAAAAAAATATAAGTTATTAGATGAAGAAATATTTTATAAATATCAAACTCAAATAAATAAAATTTTAATTTATGGTAATTCTGATACTGTTGAAAATGTTATTTTAACTTATAAAAAGTATAATATTAATATTTTAGATTATTTAGATGATTTTTATAAAAGACCTGCTAAGTTTATTAAAAGAAAGATGAATTGGTTACCTAATATAAAAAAAGGTAATGGTGGTAGTAATTCTGATAATGAAGAAATTGGTGGTTATGAAGATTTTAAAAAGAATATAGAATTATTTGCTTCTTTAGGTGTTGATATTAATAAAGCTTATAAAAAAAGTGCTTATTACTTTGAAAAACCTCATGATCATATATTAATTGGTATTAAAAACTTTGAATTATATGGAATTAGTCCTGATAAATATTTAAATACTTTAAGTTCCTTTACATCACATAAACAATTAGATGCCCTTGATATGTTTATAGAATTAGATGCTTTAGAATATGTTAAAAATAATATGTCAAGAGTAAGTTTAACTCCTAAGTCACTTTTATTTTATAAATTATTTGAAGCTAGAAAAAAAGGTATAAAACCTGAAAGTCTTTATAGAGGTAAAAATAGTTTATATTTTCCAAACGAATTAACAAATGATGCTTTTTCTTTCCAAGGAGTTTCTAAAGATAATTATTTAGATATAACTAATCCTTATATAGATAGAAAACCAATATATGATGTATTTGATGAATATATTAGAAGAAGTCATAATAATACTATTATAAATAGCTTTAATGAAAATGTAAGAACCATTAAATTATTAGATGATAACTTTATACCAACTGATGTTCATAACTACCCAGATATGAGATTATATATTATAAATGGTATTAGAATATCCAGAATGAAAGTAATAAGATATATGAATACTCTACTCTTTAATGGTTTAAATGAGTCTTATGATATGTTAATATATGCTCTTACTAAAAACAGTTTATTAACTAAAGAAGAATATCAAAGAATAGAAGAAGTTATAAAACCATTATTAGAAAAAGAAAAAGTAAAGGGATGAAATATGTTAGATTTTTTAGATGATTATTTTACTAAAGAAGAATTAGTAGAAATAAAAAATAATTTTAAAGGAGCTGAAGCTTTTAATCTATATACTAATCAAGATAGTATAATAGAAATAATTAAATATTTAAAAACTTTAGATTTAAATATAAAAGATTTATTAATTGAAAAAACTGATATTTTCTATAAAGATTTAGATGAAATAAAAGAATTATTTATAGAAGAAATAAATTAACAAGCTTTGCTTGTTTTTTTATGGTTATAATGATAGAATAAGATTACTTAAAAAGGGATTATAATAACTAAATTATAGTTAATAATAAAAATGATGTTTTAGAAAGGAGTTAAATGAATATAACTGTAGGAAATGAAAAAAATATTTTATTTTATAATGATGAGGATGGTAATACAAAGGTAGAAGTATTATTAGATAATGATGATGTATGGTTAAATACAGAAGCATTAGCAACACTTTTTAATATTGATAGAAGTGGAATAGTAAGACATATTAATAATATTTATAAAGATGAAGAATTAAATGAAAATATCACATGTGCAAAAATTGCACACATGGGTAATGATGGAAAACAAGTTTATAATACAAAATATTATAATCTTGATATGATTATTTCTATAGGTTTTAGAGTTAATTCTAAAAAAGCAATTAAATTTAGAACTTGGGCAAATAAAATAATTAAAGATTATATGATACAAGGTTTTGCACTTGATGATGATAGATTTATGAAAGCTAGAAAATCTGATCAAGAATATTTTAAAAGATTACTTGAAAGAATAAAATTAATTCGAACTAGTGAAAGAATGTTTTATCAAAAAATTACCGATATCTTTGCTGAATGTTCAATTGATTACGATAAAAATAGTGAGATAGCAAAATGTTTTTATGCAACTATTCAAAATAAATTTCATTATGCTATTACAGGAAATACAGTAGCTGAAATTATTTATAACCGAGTAGATAGTCAAAAAGTGAATATGGGACTTACTAATTGGAATAAATCACCTGATGGAAAAATTTTAAAATCTGATATTGTTATTGCTAAAAACTATCTAGATGAAAAAGAAATTAAAAACCTAAATAATTTAGTAAATTTATTTTTAGATATTGCTGAAAATAATGCTGAAAGAAATATACCAATGAGTATGAATGATTGGAAAAATGAAGTAGAAACGTCTTTAAAATTACTTCATTATAATATATTAGATGATAAAGGAAAAATTTCTTATGAAAAAGCAAGACAAAAAGCTGAAAGTGAATACGAAAAATATAAAGTTATTCAAGATAAGAAATTTGTTTCTGATTTTGATAAATTATTAATGGAAACTGAAAAATTAGAAAATCATTAAAAAGATAAAGGAGGATTTTATGTTTGAATTAGTTAGTAAATACAAGCCTAGTGGTGATCAACCTGAGGCAATTAAAGAATTAGTTGAAGGAATAAAAGAAAATAAAAAACATCAAGTATTATTAGGTGCAACTGGTACGGGTAAAACTTTTACAATTGCTAATGTAATAAAAGAAGTAAATAAACCTACTCTAGTTCTTGCTCATAATAAAACTTTAGCAGGACAACTTTATAGTGAATTAAAAGAATTATTTCCTAATAATCGAGTTTGTTATTTTGTTTCTTATTATGATTATTACCAACCAGAGGCTTATGTTCCATCAAGTGATACTTATATTGAAAAAGATGCTAAGATAAATGATGAAATTGATGAGTTAAGACATTATGCAACTAGTTCTCTTTTATCAAGAAGAGATGTAATTGTAGTTGCCAGTGTTTCTTGTATATATGGTATTGGAGAAGTTGAAGAATATAAAAATAAAACTTTAACTTTAAATGTTGGGGATAAAGTTGAAAGAAACGATATCATGGTAAAACTTGTTGAAATGCTATACGAGAGATCAGAATTTGATTTTAAAAGAGGAACTTTTAGAGTAAGAGGAGATACTTTAGAAATAATTCCTGCTAATGAGCATACGCATGGTCTTAGAATTGAATTCTTTGGAGATGAAATAGATAGAATAAGTGAAATAGATACTTTAACTGGAAGCATTGTTGCTAATAAAAAAAGTATTACTATCTTCCCTGCTAGCCACTTTGTAACCAATGATGGAAAGTTATTAAAAGCAATTAGTAATATTAAAGAAGAATTAAAAGAAAGACAAAAATACTTTTTAGATAATAATAAACCTCTTGAAGAAGAAAGAATTAGAGAAAGAACTAATTATGATATGGAACTTCTTGCGGAAACTGGTTTTTGTCATGGAATAGAAAACTATTCAAGACATCTTGCTTTAAAAAAAGAAGGAGAAACTCCTACTTGTTTACTTGATTTCTTTCCTAAAGATTATTTAATGGTAATAGATGAAAGTCATGTTACTATTCCTCAAATAAGAGGTATGTATAATGGAGACAGAGCCAGAAAAATGAATTTAGTTGACTTTGGTTTTAGATTACCATCAGCTCTTGATAATAGACCTTTAAAATTTGATGAATTTGAAGCTAAAGTAAATCAAGTAATATATGTATCAGCAACCCCAGGTGAATACGAACTTAATTTAACTAATAATAAATATGTTGAACAAATAATAAGACCAACTGGATTATTAGATCCAACCATAGAAATAAGAAAAACGAAAGGTCAAATAGATGATTTAGTTGGAGAAGTAAATGATAGAATTAATAAAAATGAAAGAGTTTTAATTACTACTTTAACAATTAGAATGGCTGAAGAATTAACTAATTATTTAAAACAATTAGATATAAAAGTTGCTTACTTGCATTCCGAGGTTAAAACACTTGAAAGAATGAAAATTATAAGAGATTTAAGACTTGGAAACTATGATGTTTTAGTAGGTATTAACCTTTTAAGAGAAGGACTTGATATACCTGAAGTATCTTTAATTGCTATTTTAGATGCTGATAAAGAAGGCTTTTTAAGAAGTAGTCGTAGTTTAATTCAAACAATTGGTAGATGTGCAAGAAATGAACATGGTCATGTAATTTTATATGCTGACAAGATGACTGATAGTATGGAATATGCTATTAAAGAAACCAAAAGAAGAAGAGACATTCAAGAAAAATACAATGAAGAACACGGAATTGTTCCTAAAACAATTGTAAAAGAAATAAGAGAATTAATATCTAACTTAGATGAAAGCAATAATAAAAAGCCTACTAAATTAACTAAGAAAGAAAAACTTCAAACAATTGATAAAATAGAAGCTGAAATGAAACAAGCTGCTAAAGAACTTGATTTTGAAAGAGCTATGGAATTAAGAGATATCTTATTTGAAATGAAAGGTGAACTATGAAATTCAACAAAATCTATGTAGAAATTACTAATATTTGTAATTTAAATTGTTCTTTTTGTTCCAAAGATAACTTAAAAAAGAAAGAAATGTCTTTACAAGAATTTGACAAAGTATTATCAAAAATTAGACAATACACCGATACTATTTATTTACACGTTAAAGGAGAACCATTACTACATTCAAAACTAGAAGAAATTCTTACTTTAACTAAGAAATATAAAGTAAATGTTAGAATTACTACTAATGGAACTTTACTAAAAGAAAAACTTAATACTTTACAAAAATACGACAATATTAGACAAATAAATGTTTCTTTGCATAGTGAAAATAATAAAGCAAATTACTTTGAAGACGTTTTTTCAACTTGCACTACTCTATCAAAAAATATTCCGATAGTTTACAGAATCTGGCTCCTTGATAATTATAATCTTGATAAGTTATCCACAACAATTGTGGATAAAATTATTTCCTATTATAAACTAGATAATAGTTTTAAACAAAAAGTTTTAGATAATAAAAATATCAAGATAGCTGATAATATCTATCTTGATAAAGATAATAAATTTAACTGGCCAGATAATTTAGAAAATAATTTAAAAGAAACTGGAACTTGTCTTGGAACAAGAAGTCATATAGGAATACTAGTAGATGGAACCATTATACCATGTTGCTTAGATAGTAAAGGATTATTAAAACTTGGTAATATTTTTACAGATGATTTAGATGAAATATTTAAAAGTAAAAAGTTTTTAGATATTCATAATGGCTTTTTAAATAATAAATTAACTAATAATCTTTGTAAGAATTGTAGTTTTAGAAATCTTAAATTTAAATAATTATTCTATAGTAGAATAACTTTTATATTCATCAGAATGTTTAATCATATAATCTAATTCTTTTAAAGCTTTTTCTAGTTCTTTATTAGGTTTTACTATTTTATCATTATAATTTTCTTTTATTATTACTTTTTCCATTTTTACACCTTCTTTTAAGAAATTATATCATATTTTAGATTATTTATTAAAATAAAATATACTTATTTTAGATAATTTGTAATTTTTCTTAAGCTATGCTATAATTAAGCCATATTGGAGGAGATATGGCTAAATATTGTACTAATTGTGGAAATGAATTAAAAAGTGGAGCTGATATTTGTTTAAACTGTGGTAAGCTTGTTCAAAAAGAAGAATTATCTACTAATAAAAGTAAGATAGCTGCTGGAATTCTTGGAATATTATTAGGTTGTTTTGGAGTTCATAACTTTTATTTAGGTTATACTGGAAAAGCTGTAATTCAATTATTAATTACTCTTTTATCTTGTTTTATTCTATCACCTATTTCAGCTATCTGGGGCCTCATTGAAGGAATTTTAATTTTGTGTGGTTCTATTGATAAAGATAGTCAAGGACATAAATTAGTTGATTAACTGTAAGAAATTACAGTTTTTTTATAAACAAAAAAGAATTGATTTACAACTCTTTATCCTAATAAAACATCTAAAAGCATCATAATAACAAAACCTAGTAAAGTAAATAAAGATATCATTTCTTTATTTTTATTAGTTTGACTTTCAGGTATCAATTCTTGAATTACAACGTAGATCATAGCTCCTGCTGCAAATGATAAGAAAAATGGTAAAATAGTTCTTACTTTAAGTACTAAAATTGCACCTATTATAGCAGCAATAGGTTCTACTATTCCACTTAACATTCCATATAAAAAGGATTTAAATCTCGAATACCCTTCTCTTCGAAGAGGAACTGATATTGCCATTCCTTCTGGTAGATTTTGAATACCAATTCCAATGGCTAAAGACCAAGCTGATAAAACATTAGCTCCACTTAAACCATATAAAATTGAACCAAATGCTGTTCCTATAGCTAACCCTTCTGGAATATTATGAAGAGTTATAGAAAAAATTAACATAAAAGTTCTTTTAAAACTTTTCTTATCTTTTTCAAATCTTTGCATGATTTTATCACCTATAAAAAGAAATAATCCTCCCATAATAAAACCAAAAGCAACAGAATAAACAATATTAATTTTTAAATTATTAGACATTTCAATAGCTGGATTTAACAAAGACCAAAACGAAGCAGCTATCATAATACCAGCTGATACCCCTAACATAATATCTAATACATTCTTATGAATTTTTTTAAAACAAAAAACAATAGCTGAACCGATTGATGTAATTAACCAAGTAATTAAACTAGCAATTAAAGCCTGAATAACAGGATTTAAATCAAAAATAAAATTAAACATACTTCCTCCATACATAAATTAGTTTATGAAATATGTTTAATCTTGTATAGTTATTTTTTATCTAAAGAAATACCAGTTCCATAAGATAAGTTTTCAAATAATAAATTTAAATCGATTTCTTTATCATTAAATATATAATCATATAATATTTTAATTTTATTACTACTTTTAATTACAATATCTGAATATAAATCCAAAATACTTTTATTACTAGTAATACTTTTATCATTTAAATAATACCAAGTATCATGATTTAAATTTAAATAATTATCATTATCAAGATCAAAATTATATGATAAATAACGAATATCACGGAACCTTCTTTTAGCAACTATATTTAAAACATTATAAATATATCTTTTAATTTTATATGGATCATAACGAAAAACTTTAAAAAACACTCTCATTTCAGCTAAAGCTTTATAATAATAATTACCCATATCTTTTAATTCAAATACTTTATAAATACTACTATTTAATAAATTAATAACATCTTTATTTTCTTTAGTATTTAAAAATAATTTATAACCTTTATACTTTTTATAATTAATTTGTTTTTTATTAATTAAATAATTATCAAGATAAGCTTCTATTATAAAATGATTATCTTTTTTAGTTAAATATTTTTTAGTTAAAAGAGATGCTTTATATTCTACATAAGGATGAATAGTAGTATCAGCTATATAATGATTAAATAAACCAACTAAGTAATTAAATTCATTTATATTTTTACTTTTTTTAACTTTTTCCGTTAAATTTATAAAGAATTCATTGGTTTTATTATGATGAATAATACTTCCTAGTTTTCTTACTTTAGAACTTTTTTTAGTAATTGGTATCATTAAGTGATAAAAGTAAAATATATCTGGTCCTTCCGAATAAGTTTTAAAGTTTTCTAAATTTATTTTAGTTTGAATATCTTTATCTAATCTTTTAAAAACATCTTCAGCTAAATAAGCATGGGTTATACTAGATGGCATTACTTATCCTCAGTTAATAAATCTAAAGCTTTTTTAAGTTGGCTATCGTATTCATTTTCCGTATCACTAGCCGTGTATTCAACAACATACTCAGGTTCCATACCTTTACCACCTAGATTGTTACCATTTGGAGTAAGCCATTCTTGGAAAGTGAATTTAATGGTTGCTCCATTACTTAAATCTTGAGTTTTTTGGACTTTGCTTTTACCAAAAGTAATAGTTCCAACTGTATAAGCTTTATAAGTTTCTCTTAAAGATGTTGCTAGAACTTCACTAGCTGATGCTGATCCACCATTTACTAAAACAGCTATTTTATAATCTCTTTTTTCATCAGTTTTATCATATATTTTTTCTATGTTATCTTTAGTTTTTAATTCGTATAAAACCTCACCTTTTTTAATAAAATGGGATAATATATCTGTAACAGTTGATAAATAACCACCAGAATTACCTCTTACATCTATTATTAAAGAGTTTATTTCTTTTTTTTCAAGAGCTTTTAATTCTTTTTCAAATTGAGTAGCTGTATTAGATGCAAAGATACTAATAGTAATAAGTCCTACTTTAGAATTATTGTAATCGATTACTTCTCCTTTAACTGATTGAATATCAACTTTTTTTCTTTTAACTTCATAAGTTTTCTCTTCATCATTTCTTAAAATAGTTAATTTAACTTTGGTATTTTCTTCACCTTTAACCAGACTTGATACTTCGGTTAAAGTTTTTTCAGTTATTGATACTCCATCTACTTTAAGTAAAACATCTCCTACTCTAATACCAGCAAGGTAGGCAGGACCATCCTCACCTACTTTAGTAAATTCAATTTTACCATCTTGATATTGAACTATCTCAGTATCAATTCCAACATATTCTCCGTTTACTTTTTCATTAAAAGCTGTAGCTGCATCTTTATCCATATAAACAGAATAAGGGTCCCCTAAATAACTAATTATTCCTTTAACTCCAGCTTCTAGTAATTTTTGACCTTCTATATCTTCATAATATTCATTTAATACTTCAGTATAAGTATTAAAAAATTCATTTAATTCTTTCTTTACTCCTGTATTTAAAGAACCTTTTTTATACATTAAAACGCCACCTAAAAGCATTCCAAAAATACTAGCAATAATCATTAAAGCAACAACTTCCATAAAATTATATTTATTATTTTTAGAAGTAAATTTAAATACTTTTTTAACTTTTAATTTTATATTATTTAATATATTTTTTATTTTATTCATATTCGCTCCCTTTAAATTATATTATTATCATATCACATTTTGCTAATTAATTAAATGAAATTTTGGTGAAATATTTTACAAAAACTTTATTTTATGGTATAATAAGCAAGACTTTTTTGGAGGAACTATGAATAATAATATTAAAACAGTAGAAGAAAAATTAACTGAAGTAATATCTTATATTATAAAAACTGGTTTAGAAACCGTTAAACCTGAACTTATAGATGAGTGGTTTAATACTGTTATAGAAGAATTAAGTATAAATGAAATTGATTTTAAATATCAACTTACTATTTTTATAGCAGCTGTTACTATTATGCTTAAGTTAAGTAATAATGAAAATATAGCAGATGTCTATGATTTAATTGATGTTCAAAATCATAAATGTATATTTAATAAATCTATTATAACTGGTTGGCAAAATACTTGTATATCTAATTTAGTAAAAAAATTTCATGAACGTGGCTTAGAATTTGCTGAATATAGAAGTGAAAGAATTAAACCTAAACAAAAACAGTTCTAAAGTTGAACTGCTTTTTTTATTTTTCAATTAATAAATCTAAATCACTACTATATCTTAATACTTTACTATAATAGTCCTTACCATTTCCTTTAAATAAACCATGACGACTATTAGAATAACCAACGGTAATATAATCATTTGTTTTATTTATTTCATTAGCTGTATCAGGAATTGCTAAAATAATATCATTTAAAATATCATTTTTAGATCCTCCATATACTTTACTTTTTAAGATTTTACCATCATAATCATATTCAATTATAAAAGCCTCAGTCATATCTTTTTTATATTTTAAGCCATCTAATTTAATATCATTTGATTTTGTATAACCAACTGTAACTATTCTATCATCAAGTAATACTAAAGAATTAAATCTATCATCACTTGAACCAGCTAAAGTTATTTGTTTAATTAATTCTCCATTTAAATCATAGACAAAGATACAAGCATCATATTTAAAAATTGTTTTATCATCTTCACCTTTTTCAGTTGAAGAATTATAACTTGAAGCTATATATAATTTATCATCTTTTACTAGAATATCAGAAAAACCAATAGTATCAGTGTTAGCATAGTTTTTAACCCAAAGACGATTTCCATCTTTATCAAATTTAACAAGCATTCCATAGTTGCTAGCATCTTTACCACCAACAATATAACCATCATCAACTGAAACTATACTTTCAAAAATACCAGACTTGTTACCACCAAAATTATTAGTCCAGATAAAATTACCATCAAAATCATATTTAACAATAATTCCTCCCCCATTTTGATGATTACCTATTTCCATATTTTCATAAATACTTTGACCAACAACAATAAAGCCATCATCAACTACTAAAATTTTCTTAAACTCTGTATCACCTAAAACTTGATAATTTTTACTCCATAAGAAATTACCATCTAAATCATATTTAACAATTAAACCATCTCTTGTATTTAAACTAAGTTGTTTTTCTTCATAAACATAACTTCCAACAGCAATAAAACCATCACTTACTTTACTAACATCATAAAAACATGAGTCATAATCACTATCAAAAGTTTTCTCAAAAACAACATTTAATTCTTTATCAAGTTTTACTAATTTAGCCTTTTCAGCATAAATAGTTTGAGTTGCTTTATCATTTTTATATTCATAAGTTTTCATCTCATTATAACGACTATGCTTAAAATTACTAGAACCTGCTACAATATAATAAGAATTATCAACATTAGTAATATTATAATAAGCATCTATATAAGTTAATTTATCTTCTCTTACAATATGCATAATTAACATAATAATAAGTTCAATAAATACAATAGTTAAACATAATAACCCAATTAATTTAGCTTTTCTTTTAAAAGAAATAGTATCTATATTTTTTTCTTTTTTAGTTTTTTTATCTTTTTTAATCTTTTCTACTTTTTCTTTTATATTTTTAATTTTCTTATTATCTTTTTTATTCACTTTACTCACCTTAATAAGAATAACACATTTTTAATAATTTAACAATTACTTATGTATAATAACATAATATTTCTTTTTACCTTTTCTAATAATAGTAAATTTATTATCAATAGCATTTTCACGTTTTACAACAAATTCTAAATCATTTACTTTATCACCATTAATAGAAATTGAATTATTTGTTATAAATTCTCTGGCTTCTCTTTTACTAGATGTTATGTTAGCATCTACTAATAAATCTACTAAGTTAGTATCATTATCTATTTCATAACTATCCATTGATTTAGAAGCATCTAAAAGTTCATCATGAGATAATTCTTTAATATTTCCTTTAAATAAAGCATCACTTATATGAACTGCTTTTAAGTATTCATCATGACCATGTAAAAAGGTAATAATTTCTTCGGCTAGTTTTTTATGAGCAAGTCTTAAATGAGGTTCATTTTTATTAACTTCTTCGTATTTTTCAATTTCTTCTTTGGTTAAGAAAGTATAAATTTTTAAATAATCAATTACCATACTATCTTCAACATTTACTAAGAATTGATATAGTTCATATGATGAAGTTTTATTTTTATCAAGCCATAAAGCATTTCCTTCACTTTTACCAAATTTAACTCCTCTACTATCAGTTACAAGTGGCATAGTAAAAGCATAAACAGTATCACCAGTTGCTTTTTTAATTAAATCAACACCGGCTGTAATATTTCCCCATTGATCAGATCCTGCTACTTGTAAATCAACGCCATAATTTTCATGTAAATATTTAAAATCAAGTGCTTGTAAAATCATATAAGAAAATTCAGTAAAAGAAATTCCACTTTCAAGTCTTCTTTTAATAGTATCTTTATCTAGCATGTAGTTAACTGTAAAATATTTACCATAATCTCTTAAAAAATCAATCATATTAATATCTTTATACCAATCAAGATTATTAACTACTTTAAAGCCAAAGATATCTTCAACTTGTTTTCTTAAACCTAAATAATTTTTTTCAATTACTTCTCTTGGAGTTCTATCTCTTTCACAAGTTGCCTTTGGATCACCTATTAAACCAGTTCCTCCTCCTACTAATAAAATTGGATTATGACCAGCATCTTTAAGTCGTTTAGTAATTAAAAAACTAGATAAATGACCAATATGCATACTATCAGCAGTTGGATCAGTTCCAATATAAAATGTTAACCCTCCCTTATTAAGTTTTTCTTCAAGTTCAGGACTAGTAATATCTTTAATAAGTCCTCTCCATTTTAATTCTTCAAATAAAGTCATTTTTTCCTCCTATAAAAAAACATTACAAACTAAGGACGAAATAACCGTGGTACCACCTTATTTTGTAATGAATTACACTTATTACGATAACGCGTTTAGCGATTTAACTCAACTTAGGTAACTTCCATATTAAACCGATTAGTTTCCACCACCCACTAACTCTCTAAACCTAATTTAATACTTAAAACTAAATTTCTTTGTTAAATATGACTATATAATAACATATTTATTTAAAATTGCAAATAGTTTTTTTAATAAAAATGGAATTTTAATTTATCTATTTTAATCAAAAGTATTATTCTGTACTTATAATACTTACCTACGAACAGTTTTTCTAAAAGAAAAGATTTGATATAAAATACATGTTATATCAAATCTCTTTAAATTCCTTTAAAAAGGCAACTCTCATGTTAAAATAATATCATAAAATTAAAAAAATAAAAAACAAAAAAGAGTTGCCATGACTAAATTATACAATACTCAAAAAAAAATTACAAATGAAATTCGTGAATTTCTTAAAAAAAATTACAAATGAAA
>CAKPFH010000026.1 GCA_934153655.1 uncultured Bacilli bacterium | reverse complement strand
TAAAAATATAGAAAATGAAAATGATTATAATTTAGCTAATAATATAAGTAAAGAAATAAGTAATGATGAAAATAAACAAGAAAAAACTAAATTAGAATTAGAGAAAAATATAAATGATATAACTGAAACCAATAATTTAGTTAATGATAATTTAATTAAAGAAAAAGTAGTTGAAAAAACAAGTAACTTGGCTGAAACAAAGGGAAAAGTTAATTTAAATGTAAATGAAAAAATTCAAAGTTTTATTAGTATTTTATTTACTGTTATAATATTTTTTGCTTTAATTTTATTAATAATTACTTTATATAAGAATAATTTTAGTAATGATAATAATTCATGTGATAAAGAGAAAATTTGTCAAGAATATATTAAAAAAGATTATAATATAAATACCGAGGAAGTTATTAAATTTATCAAATTAAACCGAGGAATATTTTATACAATGCAAGAGTTTGATAACAAAACTGATTTAAATACTTTTATTACTTATTATATTTGGAGTAGAGAAGGCGAGTATTTAGAGTGTAGCAATGATCCTAATTGCTTAGTTACCAAAAAGGAAATAGATGAAACTGAATTATTAAAAGCAATTAAAACTTATTTAAATAAAGATTTAAATACTTTATCATTTAATACAGATTTTAAAGATACTGATAATATTAGATTATATAAAAGTAATGAAAAAATAGTCTTAACTTTTAAAGAATTTATTTATGAATCTTTAAGACATGAAATTATTAATACAATTGTTGATGAAAATAATATAAAAGTTTATTTAGCTTTATTAAAAAATGATAATGGTAATTATGATTATGTAGGTTACAAGGAAATTAATTTAAAATATCTTAATAATAATTATATTATAGAAAGTATTAAAACTAATTATGCTAACTAAAACAGCCGATTTAATTATTGTTTTAAGAAAAGAAAAAGGTTTAACTCAACAAGAATTAGGCGATATACTAGGTGTTAGTAGTAAAAGTATTAGTAAATATGAAAGAGGAATATGCCTACCGAGTGACGAAGTATTACTTAAAATGACATCTTTCTTTAATATAAGTTTGGAAGAACTATTAAATGGCGAAAGAAATAAACCAAATAAAAATTTTAAAATATTTATCTTCTTTGTTATATTAATTACTATTTTTACTTTTTTTCTTGCTAAATTAAGTAATCGACAAGTACTTTTTAAATTAAATAGTAGTGATTTAAATATCAAAGTAAAAGGAGATATTTATTTAAATAAAAATAGTATTATGTTAAATATATTAAATATTAATTACTCTGGTGATGATATTAAATACGATAAATTAGAAAGTTTTTTATATATTAATAACCAATTTATTAAAAAAGATTTATCTAATTCTTTAAGTCTTAAAACATATTTAAATAATTATCAAGTTTATTATCAAACCAATAATTTTTATTTTTTAACAAATGATAATAAAATTAAATTAGTATTAAATTATTATATAAATAATAAACTTTTTACCAAAGATTTCGTATTTTATTTAAAGTAAACCAAATTCTACTTGAAAATGGTTTACTTTTTTCATATCTTTTTATATAGTGAATTTGAGGTGAAATTATGAAGAAAAATTATTTTTTAGTAGGACTGGGAGTTTTAATTTATCTTATTCTAGTATTTGTTAATAAGGGAGATACTTTATCATTTAGTAAATTCTTAGGAATATTTTCTTTACTGGAAACTAAGGTATATGATTTTTTAATTAGTTTTAGTTTTAGGGAATTAGAATATGTTTATTATCTTGCCATTTTATGCTTTATAATTTTATTAAAAGACTTTTTAGGTAATAAAGATAGAAAGAATAGTATTTATTTATATTTAATTATTTATTTAGCAGTGCTTTTAGGATTTGTATTTTCTAGTCGTAGTAACTTAATAACTAAAAGTAGAATACTTATGTATCAAATTAATTTAATTCCTTTTAAAAGTATAATAGAGAACTTTAATAGTATTTTAGGACTATCATTTGGTCTTTATAACATAATTGGTAATTTTTTAATGTTAACTCCTCTTGTTATTTTGCTTCCTCTTGTAGTTAAACTTGATAAAAAGAAAATGTTTTTAACTCTTTTAGTAGTTAGTTTAACAATTGAAGTAATGCAATTAATATTAAATATAGGAGCATTTGATATTGATGATATTATTTTAAATGTAGGAGGGGCTTATATATTATATTTAATTATTTTAAAAACTAAATTTAATTATAAAATCGAATATTTTTTCTTAAATTACAAGGTTAAAAAGATTAAAATTACTAAAATAATAATTAATATTTTATTGTTTATTTATCTTACTTTATCTGTTTTATTTATAACTATTTTTATTAATAATTTAATAAATGAAGTTAAAATAAATAAAATAGATCTTAGTAATTTAGTATGTGTTGATAATAAAAGTACTTATATTTTAGATAGAGATAATTATCATTTCTATACTAAGTGTAAATATGATGGTTTTATTAAAGTAGGTAATCAAGAAATAGATATTTATGATTATTTAAAGATGTATGATTATAATTCTATAAATAGCATTATAACTAGAAAAAAGATAATTACTAATATAAAAATAATAAAGAATAATGATTATAAATTAGTTAGATCTACTATGTATGGGAAATTATATTTAGTAAATATTTCTGATATGATTTATACAATTGATGGAGTAAATTATTCTTATTTTGAAAAAATTCAAGAGATGGATAGAAATGAAACTTATGATATTTCTTTTGATTATCCAAGTGAACTTATTTACTTAGATAATAATGGTTCTAGTGTTTCTAAAAATGAATATTATTATTCCATTGATTGTAAAGAAGATAAATTTTCTAGTATTTCTGATACTTATATTACTAATCTTGATTTAAAAATTACTAAAGATGTTTGTTTAAAACTTAATAAAAAAGTTAATTCTTAAAATTTTTTAATTTGTTTAAAAAAGGTTGCTATTTCCTTGGTTTCAAGTTATAATACTTGTAAATATTTTAAATGGAGGATATATGTGTAAAATATTACCGGATATATCAAGAACTTTTAGTGAGTTTTTGTTATTACCTAATTTAACTACTAAGGAGTGTATTTCTGAAAATGTGAGTTTAAAAACTCCACTTGTGGCTTTTATGAAAGGTGAGGAACCTGCAATAAGTTTAAATGTACCTGTTGTATCTGCTATTATGCAATCTGTTTCTAATGATACCATGGCAATTGCTCTTGCAAGAGAAGGGGGAGTTTCCTTTATTTATGGCTCTCAAAGCATAGAAGATCAAGCAAGAATGGTTTCAAATGTTAAAAAAAATAAGGCTGGTTTTGTTGTAAGTGATTCTAATATCACTCCAACTGCTACTTTAAAAGATGTTGTATCTCTTGTTGAAAAAACTGGTCATTCAACTGTTATGATAACTGAAAATGGAGAATCTTCTGGAAAATTTTTAGGTCTTGTTACTGATAAAGATTATCGTTTATCACGTGATAATTTAGATGAATCTATTGAAAAATTCATGACTAAAAAAGAAGATTTAGTTTATGCTTACGAAGGAATTACTTTAAAAGAAGCTAATGATATGATTTGGGAAAATAAAATTAGTTGTTTACCAATTCTTGATAAATTAGGTAATTTAAAATACTTAGTATTCAGAAAAGATTATGATGAAAGAAAAAATAATGTTAATTCTTTACTAGATGAAGAAAAAAGATACATTGTTGGAGCTGGAATTAATACAAGAGACTATAAAGAAAGAATACCAGCTTTAATTGAGGCTGGAGTTGATGTACTTTGTATTGATTCTAGTGATGGTTATTCAATTTGGCAAAAAGAAACTATTGATTTTGTTCGTGAAAATTATGGTGAAAGTGTTAAAATTGGTGCAGGTAATGTTGTTAGTAAAGAAGGATTTTATTACCTTGCAGATGCTGGAGCTGATTTCATTAAAGTTGGTGTTGGTGGAGGATCTATTTGTATAACCCGTGAAACCAAAGGAATTGGAAGAGGTCAAGCAAGTAGTTTAATTGAAGTTGCTAGTGCTAGGGATGAATATTTTGCAAGAACTGGTAAGTATATTCCAATTTGTTCTGATGGAGGAATAGTTCATGATTATCATATAACCCTTGCTCTTGCGATGGGGGCTGACTTTGTTATGATGGGTAGATACTTTGCTCGTTTTGATGAAAGTCCAACTAAAATAGTTAAAAGAAATGGTTCATTTTATAAAGAATATTGGGGTGAAGGTTCTAATCGAGCTAGAAATTGGCAAAGGTATGATTTAGGTGGCAATAAAACTAAATTAACTTTTGAAGAGGGAGTAGACTCTTATATTCCATATGCTGGTTCTTTAAAAGAAAACTTAAATGTAACCATTGAAAAAATCAAATCAACTATGTGTAATTGTGGAGCAACTACTATTAAAAAATTACAAGAAAATGCTACTCTTACTTTTGTTTCTAATGTGAGTATTAGAGAAGGATCATATCATGATGTAATAGCAAAGGATCACGAATAATGGATACAATATTAATAATTGACTTTGGTGGTCAATATAGCCAATTAATTGCAAGAAGAGTTAGAGAAAATAATGTTTATTCTCTTGTTAAACCCTATACTATCACCCTTGATGAGGTTAAAAAAATAAATCCTAAAGGAATAATTTTAACAGGAGGACCAGATAGTGTTTATCAAAACGATGCTCCTAAATGTGATAAAGAAATATTTAATTTAGGTATTCCGGTTCTTGGAATATGTTATGGTATGCAATTAATGTCTTATATGTTAGGGGGAGAAGTATTAAATGCATCTGTTAAAGAATTTGGGGAGATTTTAGTCGATTTAGAAGCTAATCCTTTATTTGAAAATCTTGAAAAACAAAACATATGTTTGATGAGTCATAGTGATTATGTTAACAAATTACCAAAAGGTTTTAGAAAAATTGCTAGTACCAAAAACTGTTTATACGCAGGAATTGCTAATTTTGATAAAAACTTATATGGTGTTCAATTTCACCCAGAGGTTAATTTAACAAATAATGGTAATAAAATAATTGATAACTTTATAACTCTTATTTGTAAATGTTCTAAAACTTGGAAAATGGATTATTTTATGGAACAAAAAATTAAGGAATTAAAGAATAAAATAGGTAATAAAAAAGTTTTATGTGCCCTATCAGGTGGCGTAGATAGTAGTGTTGCCGCAACGCTTTTAAGTAAAGCAATTGGTTCTAATTTAACCTGTATTTTTGTTGACCATGGCCTGCTTCGTAAAAATGAGGCTTTAGAAGTTGAAGAAGTATTTGGTAATCGAACCGATTTAAACTTTATTAAAGTAGATGCTAAGAATTTATTTTTAGAAAAATTAAAAGGAGTATCTGATCCTGAAACTAAAAGGAAAATAATTGGAGAAGAATTCATTCGCGTATTTGAAAAAGAAGCTAAAAAATTAGGTACAGTTGATTACTTAGTTCAAGGAACAATTTATCCTGATGTAATTGAATCAGGTACTAAAGGAAAAGTTATTAAAAGTCATCATAATGTTGGTGGTTTACCAGATCATGTTGACTTTAAAGAAATAATTGAACCACTTCGTGATTTATTTAAAGACGAAGTAAGACTTTTAGGTCTAGAACTTGGTTTAAAAGAAAATCTTGTTTATCGTCAACCGTTTCCAGGACCAGGACTTGCTATTCGTATAATTGGTGATATCACTGAAGAAAAAATTAAAATTCTTCAAGATGCTGATTATATCTTAAGAGAAGAATTTAGAAAAAATGGTCTTGATAAAGTAGCTAATCAATACTTTGCTGTTTTAACTAATATTAAATCCGTAGGTGTTATGGGAGATTTTAGAACCTATGATTATTTACTAGCTTTAAGAGCTGTTGAAACAACTGATTTCATGACAGCTAAATTTTTAAAAATACCATATGATGTTTTAGAAGTAATCTCAAAAAGAATAGTAAATGAAGTTCCGTTTATAAATCGTATAGTATATGATATAACATCCAAACCACCTGCAACGATAGAATGGGAATAATTTAGAAAAAAATGTTTGACTTAACGCTTATTTTATGGTAAAATCTTAAATGTTTGATGCCTCTAGCTCAAACCGCATTGAAAAGGTTAAAAACGTTAAGTACCTTAAAAGCGAGTCTAGTAATAAAAGGAGGAAATATGAAAGCAGTTATTAAAACTGGTGGTAAACAATACTACGTTGAAGAAGGAAATGTCATCTATATTGAAAAATTAGATGGTAATGTAGGAGATAAAGTAATATTTGATGAAGTTTTAATGTTAGGTAGTACTTTAGGAAATCCTACTATTAAAGGAGCAACTGTTGAAGGTGAAATTTTAAAACATGGTAAAGGTTCTAAAATCAAAATTTTTAAATACAAACCTAATACCACTTCAACAAGAAAAAAACAAGGTCATAGACAACCATATACTAAAGTTGAAATTAAAAAAATTGGTTAATAATGATTAAAGTTTTAAAAAACAAAGAAAATATTTCAATTACTGGTCATGCTATGTATGATGATTATGGTAAAGATATTGTTTGTAGTGCTGTATCAAGTATTGTAATAACAACAATTAATGGTATTTTAGCTATAAATAGTGAAGCAATTACTTATCAAAATACTAAAGAAGGCTTAAAAATTGAAATAAAAAGTTTTGATAATATCACTTTAAAGTTAATTGATAATATGTTAGAACTATTAACTAAATTAAGTCGAGATTATCCCAAAAATTTAGAGATAAAGGAAGGTACAAGGAAATGATGAAATTAGAATTAAATATCCAATTGTTTGCTCATAAAAAAGGACAAGGTTCTTCAACTAATGGACGTGATTCTGCTGGACGTAGATTAGGTGCTAAAGCAAGTGATGGTGAATATATTACAGCTGGATCTATTATCTATCGTCAAAGAGGAACAAAAGTTCATCCTGGATTAAATGTAAAAAGAGGATCAGATGATACTTTATTTGCAATAGTATCAGGAATTGTTAAATTTGAAAAGAAAGCTAATAAAACAATTGCTAGTGTTTATGTAGAAGAGTAAATTTTACTCTTTTTTTCTTGCTATTTTTTCTATTCATGGTATAATCAAGTATAGGAGGAATATGAAAAAGAGAATTATAAGTGCAATAATAATGGCTATTATCTTTATACCACTATTAATAATAGGAAACTTACCATTTACAATTTGTATTTCTATTTTAAGTATGGCTTCTATTTATGAATTATTAAAATTAAAACCTAATTTACCTTTAATAATTAAAATATTTACTTATTTAGAAACTTTAATAATAGTTTTATTTAATACTTTAAAATTAAATGGTAATGAAGATACTTTATTAATGCTTTTATTAGTAATTAATTTATCACTTTTAGTTTTTATTGATGATAGGGAAAAATATAATTATAAAGATGCTTTTTATTTAATAGGAATTATTTTATTTATTGGTATTTCTTTTAAAAACTTTATATATTTAAGAGATAGGAGTTTAAATACTTTAATTTATTTATTTTTAATAACTATTACAACTGATAGTTTTGCTCTTTTTACGGGTAAATTATTTGGTAAACATAAATTAGCACCTAATATTTCACCTAATAAAACTATTGAAGGTAGTATTGGGGGAAGTATTGTTGGAACAACGGCTGCAAGTATCTTTTATGTTTTAGTTATTAAAGATTTTAAAAATATCTTTATGGTTATAGCTTTGACTTTATTCTTAACTATAATTGGTCAATTAGGTGATTTAATTAAATCTAGTATTAAAAGATATGAAGGTATAAAAGATTTTAGTAATTTAATACCTGGTCATGGTGGTATTATTGATAGATTAGATAGTATTATTTTTGTTATGATGACATATATACTTATCATGGGAATGTTTTAGGAGGAAAAATGATTTTATCAATTATATATTTTGTATTAATTTTAGGTCTTATTGTTTTAGTTCATGAATTTGGACATTTTATCTTTTCTAAGATGTTTAAAATTCATGTATATGAGTTCTCGATTGGAATGGGACCAGTTATTTGGTCAACTAAAAAAATAAGAGAGAAAAAAATAAAAGAAGGAAAAAAAGTAAGTGAAACAATTTATTGTTTAAGATTAATACCAATTGGAGGATTTGTTTCTTTAGCTGGAGAAGGTTCTGAAGAAGACAAAAGTATTAAAAAAGAAAATTTAATGCAATCCAAACCAGTTTGGCAAAGATTTTTAGTTATGTTCTTTGGAGCAGGTAATAACTTTATATTAGGACTAGTAGTTTTATTAATTGCAGGATTAATATATGGTTCACCTGATATTTCAACTAAGATACCAAAAGTAATTGAAAATTCTCCTGTTTATACAATAGGTATGAAAGATGGGGATAAAATAATTTCTATAAATGGCAAAAGTACCAAAACTTTAGATGATGTTCAACTATATTTAACTCTTGCAAATGGAAAAGAAACAGAATTTAAAGTATTAAGAAATAACCAAGAATTAAAATTTAAAGTTGTTCCTTTAAGTGGTAGGGAAATGGAAGAAAAAGGTTATAGCTTTGGTATTCAATTTAATAATAAACTAGAAAAAGGTTTTACAAGAAGTGTTGATTTTGCTTTTAAAAAATGGTATTCAATTGCAAGACAAGTATTTATTACTATTAAAGAATTAATAACCGGAGGAGTTAGTTTAAAAGAATTATCTGGACCAGTTGGTATATATTCAGCTGTTGATACAACAAGACATAGTGGTTTCTATAGTGTCCTTATTCTAACAGCTATGTTAAGTATAAATGTTGGTATTTTAAACCTTATTCCATTTCCAGCCTTTGATGGAGGAAGAATATTATTTATAATAATTGAAAAACTAAGAGGCAAACCAATTAAAGCTGAAACCGAGAATATGATTCATAACATAGGATTTTTCTTACTAATAGCTTTACTTATTTATGTAACCTTTAATGATATATTAAGACTATTTTAAAAAGTACAAAAAAATGTACTTTTTTTCTTTTTCCTTAATAAGATTAAGTGGTGAAGATAATGAAAGAAAAAAGAATAGTTTTACTAAAAGAAATAAAAAAGAATAAGTATAAATACATGTTTTTAATAACAATTATTTTAATAGGTTTTATTATGGGAATAATATTTTCTAATATCTTAAGTTATAATGATCATCAGCAAATAAGTGAAGTTTTAAAAAAATATTTTCTTGGTATTAAAAATAATCAAGATATAAATTATTTAAATAATTTTATTAATAATTTTTCAGTTAATTATCTTTATATGTTTGCTATTTGGATTTTTGGTTTATCAATTATAGGTATTATTTTAAATCCTTTTATTTTATATTTAAAAAGTTTTATTATTGGTTTATCAGCTGGAGTTATTATTTCTGTATATGGTTTTATAGGAATAATAGGAGTTATTTTATATATATTTCCTCATGTATTAATTAATTTAATTGTTTATCTATTATTATCTTTTTATGGAATTAAGTTATCAATTAACTTATTTAAAGCTTTGTTTTTGAAAAAAAACTTTAATTCAAGTGAATTTATGCATAAATATTTAGTTATTTTAGGATTATCTGCTTTAATCTTATTAATTACTACACTTTATGAAACATTTTTAGCAGATTTTGTTATGAAACTTTTTACAATTCTCTTAAAATAGTGTATAATATCTATTTGTTGGTGATATTATGAAAAAAGTTGTAATAGGTATGTCAGGTGGGGTAGATAGTAGTGTGGCTGCTATTATTCTAAAAAAACAAGGATATGATGTTATAGGTTTATTTATGCGTAATTGGGATAGTAGTATTAATAATGATTATCTAGGAAATCCTAATTTAAATAATAACATATGTCCTCAAGAACAAGATTATAATGATGCTAAAATGGTATGTGATAAATTGGGTATTCCTCTTCATCGAATTGATTTTGTTAAAGAGTATTGGGACTATGTTTTTACTTATTTTTTAGATGAACTTAAAAAAGGTAGAACACCTAATCCTGATATTATGTGTAATAAATATATAAAATTTGATTTATTTATTAAAGAAGCTAAAAGATTAGGTGCTGATTATATAGCAACTGGTCATTATGCAAGAATTAAAGATGGAGAGTTATTAAGAGGTGTTGATGATAATAAAGATCAAACTTACTTTTTATCACAATTAACAAAAGAACAACTTAAAAATGTTTTATTCCCGGTAGGTGATATTAAAAAAGAAGAAGTAAGAAAAATAGCTTTAGAATATGATTTAATTACTGCTAAAAAGAAAGATTCAACAGGAATTTGTTTTATTGGAGAACGTAATTTTCAAAACTTTTTAAAGAATTATTTACCAAGTATGCCAGGTGATGTTGTTGATATTGAAACTAATAAAATAGTAGGTAAGCATGAAGGACTTATGTATTATACAATTGGTCAAAGAAAAGGTCTTAATATTGGTGGTAATAGTGATAAAATGTTTGTTGTTGGAAAAAACTTAGATAAAAACATTTTATATGTTGCTTTTGGTAGTGATAATGATTATTTAAAAAGTGATAGTTGCTTAGTTTCTGATATGAATTTCATAAGTGATTTAAGACCAACTACTTTAACGGCTAAGTTTCGTTATCGTCAAGCAGATATTCCAGTTAAAATCGAATATTTAGATAATAATAAAATACTAGTTAAATACAATAATGTTAAAGCTGTAACCCCAGGACAAGCCTGTGTTTTATACCTAGGTGATATTTGTATTGGGGGAGGAATTATTGAAGAAGTAAGACGTGAAAATGTCAAATTGTGGTACTTATTATAGTAAAGTAAAAAATTGTTTGACATTTTAAAGTAAATTACTGATTTTGATTGACAAATTGAGAGAAAATGATAAAATATTTTTAGGAGGTACTAGGATGAGTAAAGTAAGTAATATACTATCCGAGATAGGAGTTTCAAAAGTAAGATTAGCAAAATATTTAGGAGTTTCAAGACAAATGTTATATAACTATTTAGCTCTTGATAAAATTGAGGATTGGCCTAGTGAAAAGGCAACAAGATTAATGCAATTATTAGAGATTAAGAAAGAAGAAGATTTAGATAATATAGAAATTGATGGTGAATACATTATCAAAATTGATACTAAGTTAAACGAAGGTGTAAAAGTAGCTTTATCAGGTAATAGTTTAATTGATTTAAAAGGCTTTAATCGTAAAGAATTAGAAGTATTAACTGATATAATTTCTCTTTTAAAAGATAGATTAAGAGATGATCATACAAAAGATACATATAACACCTATGTATATTTATATCATTATTTACAAAGTATGGAAAACAATAAAGAATTAAAATATTTACTGTGTTTTATTTCTAAATTAATGGGATTTACTGATCCTATGGAGTTCTTATTTAATCAAGATCAACAATTTAATTTTGAAAGTATTATTTTTAGTGCATTTACATTATATAATAATGGAGGAGCATCTAAGAGTAAAATAAGTGATTGTCATAAACGTTTTGTTCAAGAAATTGATAAAAAACATGAAGAAAAATTGTCAAGAACCCAAGAATTAAATTCTGTCAAGGAACAAGCTTTAAAAGAATTAGGATATGTGTCAATAACGGAAGACAATGCCTGCGAAGTATTTGAAAAAATAGCTGAAATTCAATCTCGTGGTGTATAAATAAAATAAAAAAGGAAAGAATAAAAAGGGTAGGTAATATATGTTTTATTTGTTGGAAGTATCTAATACTTATAATGATACATCTTGGGAATTAACTTTTTACTTTGTAGCATCTCTTGCATTATTAATAGGAATATTCTGGACATACTACAATGTTTTCGTTAAGAAAAATAAAAAGAAAAAAACAGAATTAAAAGAAAATATCATTTATAACAACCCAGAAGATACTATTGAAGAATCTTATAAAGATACCAAAAAAAGAAAAAGAAAATAATAAAAGAGCCAATCGTAAAAAAATGGCTCTTTTTTGTATGAAATTTAATTTATTTTACTAATTATTACCAAAAATGGACAAAAAACGACAATTCAGACAATTATAACTTAAAATAAATTAAAAGTATGATATACTTAACCTGGCTAGTTATATTTTAAAGTTTTAATTTTATTTAAAGAAAAAAGGAACAACTAGTTTGTTCCTTACACATAAAGTGTAATGTTTAGACTAAGCGTTAAGCTTTGCTTTATTTTAACTCTCTATGACATCTTAAATGGTATTAAGACAATTAAAATATAACACATGGTAGGAGGTATGTCAATATGAAAAATGAAAAAAATGAAAATATGCCCTATAATATAGGACTTGATATTGGAACAACATCAGTAGGATGGGCTGTAGTTGATGATAATTTTAATATCATAAAAAAGAAAAATAAAAAAATTCCTTTATGGGGAGTAAGATTATTTGATGAAGCCCAAACAGCTCAAACAACAAGGGATTTCAGATCGAATAAAAGAAGATACAAAAGAAGACGTGAAAGAATAAAATTACTTCAAGAAATATTTAAACCTGAAATAGATAAAGTTGATCCAGATTTTTTTAATAAATTAAATACTAGTAATATAAGTAATAAAGATAAAAATAATCAAAAATATAATTTAACAGATTTTGATAAAAAAGAAATATTTAGTAATTTAATAAGAGAAAAAATAGTAGATACGAATGGTAAAATTACTTGTCTAGATAATAAGTATCCAACTATTTATCATTTAAGAAAAGACTTGATGGAAATTGATGAAAAGAAGGATATTAGACTTATTTATTTAGCTATGCATCATATGATTAAATATCGAGGAAACTTTAATTATAATATTGATAACTTTGATATTAATAATCTTGATATAATAGGAAAATTAATTGAAGTAATGGAAAGTTTCTTGAATTTGGAAACCGATATTATTGTTTATCAAGAAGTTCCAAGTAGAGAAGAATTAAATACTTTTTCTAATATTTTAAGTGAAAAAAGTAAGAAGGATAGACAAAAATTATATGAAAAATATTTATATAACTATTTTAATAAAAAAGCAAGTAAAGAACTTGCAAATAGTTTAGTAGGTTATAAATTTAATTTAGCAACTCTTTTTGGAATAGAATTAGATAAGGAAATAAAAATAGAATTTGATAGTTCAACTTTTGATGAAAAAATAAATGAAGTTGAAGGAATAGATGATTTAATTGAACCAATTTATTTACTTAAAGAATTATATGATATGTTATCTTTAAAAGAGATATTTAAAGATGAAAAAAGTTGTAGTATTTCAAGATTAATGGTTAGATATTATGATATTCATAAACATGATTTACATGAATTAAAAGAATTATTAAGACCATATAGAAATTATTTTAAAAAAGTATTTAAAACAAAACCTAATACAGAAAACATTAAAGATGCTTGTTTATATGATAAATATATAAATAACAATATTTCTTATGATGAATTTACTAAAGAAATTTCAAATATTTTAGAAGAAATTAAAAATAATGAAAACAATAATATAGTAGATGATATACAAGAAAGAATATCATTTGGTAATTATATACCTAGAATAACTGATACCGGAAATGGTAAATACCCTTATCAAATAAATGAAAAAGAATTAGAACTTATTATTGATAAGCAAGGAAAATATTATGATTTTTTAACTACTAAATTAGATGATAATACCTATAAAATAATAAAATTATTAACATTTAGAATACCCTATTATGTTGGTCCTCTTGCAAGTAGTAATGATAGTAGATTTGCTTGGATGGTAAGAAATGACAATAAAAATGAAAAAATTACCCCATTTAACTTTAATGAAGTAGTAAATATTCACGAATCTGCTAAAAACTTCATTTATAGAATGCTTGGTCATTGTACTTATTTATTAGATGAATTTCAAATACCTGCTAATTCAATTTTATATTCAAAATTTAAAGTATTAAATGAATTAAAACAAATAAAAATAAATGATAAAAGATTAGATATAGATTTTCAACATAAAATATATGAAGAATTATTTTTGAAAGATAAAAGAACTATTACAGATAGTATATTTAAAAATTATTTAAGAACATGTGATGAATTATCTATGTATATAACCTGTGATGCAACTAATATTGATGTAAGAGGTTATTCAGCTGATAATAAATTTGCTAATAATATGAAACCTTACTTAGATTTTTTTGGTGAAAATGGAATATTTATAGATACCAATTTCAAAGAAGAAGATGCTGAAAAAATAATTGAACTTTTAACTGTTTTTGAAGATAAAAATATTGTAAAAGAAGAATTAAACATTTTATATCCTACTTTAAAAGATAAATTTACTAGAATTTTAAGTTTAAATTATAAGGGTTGGAGTGGTTTATCTAGAAAACTTTTAGAAACACCTTATTATGTTGATCCAGAAACTACTATTAAAAAATCTATTATGGATTTAATGTGGGAGACAACTGATAATTTCATGCAAATTATAAATGATAAAAAATATAATTTTCAAGAAATGATTAAAAAAGAAAACAAACAAGAAGAAGTTAAACTTGATTATAGCTTAGTAGAAGATTTAGCAACTTCTCCTGCTGTTAAAAGAGGAATATATCAATCTCTTAAAATAGTAGATGAAATAGTAAATTATATGGGTTATAAACCAAGTTATGTTTCAATTGAAATGTCTAGAAGCAATGAAAAGAAACAAAGAACTGAAGATAGAAGAAAACAATTATTAAAATTATATGATGATAATAAGAAAAATATTAATAATTATAGCGCTATAAAAGAAGAACTTTCTAAAAGAGAGAAAATAGATACCGAAAAATTATTATTATATTTTAGACAAGAAGGAAAAAGTTTGTATTCAATGACGCCTCTTGATATTAATCACTTAGAACAATATGATGTTGATCACATCTTACCTCAAACTTTAATAAAAGATGATTCAATAGATAACAAAGCCTTAGTTTTACAAGAAGAAAACCGAGCAAAAAGTGCTAATTTAGTTGTACCAAAACCATATCGTGATAAATGTACTTCTTGGTGGAAACATTTAAAAGATATAAAATTAATTTCAAATAAAAAATATAATAATTTAATTAGATCTAATTTTAGAAATGAAGATATAGAAGGATTTATCAATAGACAATTAGTAGAAACTAGACAAATAACTAAGCATGTTGCTAATATTATTAGTAATTTATATGATGATACCAAAATAATTTATTTAAAAGCTAATGTTTCACACGGTTATAGAGAAAGATTTAAATTATATAAATATAGAGATTTAAATGATTATCATCATGCTCATGATGCATATCTTGCTATAACACTTGGGTTATATCAAGAAAGATATGTAAAAAGCAAAATAGATAAAATAGAACTTAGAAATTTAATAGAAAAATTATTAGAAGAAAAAAGATACAAAGAATTAAAATATGGTTATGTCGTAAATAGTATTGATCAAGATTTCATGTTATGTGATAAAATAACAGGCGAAGTACTTAATATAGAAGATTTTACTAATACAATAGAAAATACTTTATACAGAAATGATATATTAATAAGCAAAAAAACTGAGATAAAAACAGGAGAATTTTATAATCAAACTTTATATAAAAGAAATTCAGTCAATGCCAAAATAAAGATAAAAGGGAATAAACCAACTGATATATATGGTGGATATACGAGTTATAAATATTCATATATAACATTGGTAAAATATTTAAAAAAAGATAAAGAAATAAAAAAATTAATTAATATACCAGTTGTTTTAACTAAACAGAAAAATAGTAGGGACATAATTAATAATTATATAAAAGATGAACTAAAATGTGATAATTATGAAATTTTAATTGAGAAAATACCTATTAATACAGAAATAATATATTCAAATCAAAACACTAATTTAGTTGGAAGTACTGAAGTAAGTAATAATGTTCAATTTAAATTAAAAAGAACTGAACAAATTAAATATAAAGATTTATTAAATTTTATCTTTAACTCTCATTATCCACTATGTACAAAAGAAAAAGATGAATATTTATATGATAATATAGAATTTGATAGTTACGATTTATTTAAAGAATATATTTTAAAAGAATTTAATAATCAAATAAACAACTTTTATGATTTAATTTTGAATATCATGGAAAAATATTATCCTTTATATGAAAGTGAATTAGAAAGATTAAAAGAAGTAAATACTTCTGGTGAATTTAATAATCTTCAATTAATAAATTTAGATAAAAAAGATAAAAGCAAGGACAATGAAATTACAAAAGTAGAGGTTATCAAGGAAATATTTAAAATGTTAAAATGCAATTCAGTAAATGCAAATTTAAAGAAACTTAATAAAACGATTAAATTTTCTGATAGAGTAGGTAGAAAAAATAGTATAACTATTAAAAAGGGAACACTTATTTATAAATCACCAACTGGTTTAAAAGAGAAAAAGTATGAGTTTTAGGACAGTTGTAATTACTAAGCAAGCTAAAATTAGTTACAAAAACAGATTTTTAGTAGTAAAACAAGATATAGATGAAAAATATATTCATTTAAGTGAAATAGATACAATTATAGTAGATTCTTTTTCTGTATCTATTTCTTCTTATTTACTAAAAGAGCTTGCTGATAATAAAATAAATATAATTTTTTGTGATGATAAACATAATCCTTATGGAGAATTACAACCATTTTATTCTAGACATAATTCAAGTAAAAAGATATTAGAACAAGTAAAATGGACTAATAAAGAAAAAGATTTAGTTTGGCAAGCAATTGTTAAAAATAAAATATTAAACCAAGCCTTCTTATTAAAAAAAATTAAAAGTAAACAACATGATTTAATTACAAGTTATATAAAAGAAGTTACAATAGGTGATAAAACAAATAGGGAAGGGCATGCAGCCAAAGTATATTTTAATTCGCTTTTTGGTAAAAGTTTTGTAAGGGGGAATAACGACAAGATCAATGCTTCTTTGAATTATGGCTATGCTATTCTTTTATCTACTGTTAGTAAAGAAATAGTAAATAATGGTTATTTAACACAACTTGGAATACATCATAAAAATGAATTTAATCCTTATAATTTAGCCTGTGATTTAATGGAACCATTTAGAATTATTATAGATAGTTTTGTTTATTATAATAAAGATAAAGAACTAGATTCTAGTTTTAAATTAGATATAATAAATATTTTTAATAATACTTATACTTTCAATAACAAAAAATATACTTTAAAAGATATTATAGGACTATATGTAAAAAATACTCTTGATATCTTTAACAATAATAAAGAATATAAGAATTTTGTATATGAGGGATAGAGTAGTGCGGGCAATAGTATTTTTTGATTTACCAAATGTTTATTTAAAAGATAGAAAGAATTACATAATGTTTAGAAAATATTTATTAAATGAAGGATTTCTAATGATGCAAGAATCAGTATATTCAAAAATTATTTTAAATACCGAACAAGCTAAATTATTAATCGAAAGAATAAGAAAAAAAGCTCCTAAAAAAGGAATAATTCAAGTTTTAACAATAACCGAAAAGCAATATTCTAAAATAGAATTCATAAGTGGGGAAGTAAATACCAAAATAATTAATAATGAAGATAGGCTGGTTATATTATGAATTTAAAAATTAATTACTTTGATAATAATATCAAAATAGAAAATGATTATGTTCAAGTTATAGAAATAGAAAATAAAAAAACTTTTTATCGCTTAGTAAGTGATTTATATAAAATTAAAAACGATGAAAAGTTAGATGAAGTATTCTTCTATGATGATAATAATCAAGAAATTAATATGTATAACAAAGTAGATTTATATGTTAATTTCTTTGATATCGATCTTAATTCTAAAAAGAATTTAAATGCTTTAAATAAAAATATAATAAACTCTTTAACTGATAATGTTAAAGAAGAAATATTAAATAATTTTAAAAAATTAGCTAAGTCATTTACTAAAATATTAAGTGATATAGATTTACCACTTAGTTTAAACGATAATATAACAGTAGAAGATATAATTAAATTATTGAAAATATCTATCAATAAAACAGATGATTTATTAAATAATTTACTACTTATAATTGATTTAGAAAAAGTTTTAAAAATAAATGAAATATTATTTTTTATAAACTTAAAACAATATTTATCACAAGAAGAATTAATAGAATTTTATAAATATGCTATTTATAATGAAATAAAAATAGTCTTAGTTGATAGTCAAAGTTATGGAATTAAATTAGATTATGAAAAAAAATTAATTATAGATGTAAATTTAGATGAATTCGTGTTATAATAATTACATAAATGTTATAGAAATTTTATAAAGATTACCATTTAAAATAATTGATTTTCTATGCATCAATTCATAGAACTAAAATATTTGAGGTTTTAGTTCTATGACATTTTAAATGGTATTAAAACATCCTTTCCAACTAAATTAACAAAAGCAATGTTTTAGTTCTATGACATTTTAAATGGTATTAAAACATATGTTATACATTTTTCGTTATTTAAAGGGTTTTAGTTCTATGACATTTTAAATGGTATTAAAACAACGTCATTAACTTATCAGTTAACAAATGTGTTTTAGTTCTATGACATTTTAAATGGTATTAAAACTTTGTTTAAATTTGGAATTATATATTCATCGTTTTAGTTCTATGACATTTTAAATGGTATTAAAACAAAAGACTTCTTAGTGCCTAGTTGTAGTTGGTTTTAGTTCTATGACATTTTAAATGGTATTAAAACTAATGGCATTAATATCACTAACAAGCAACAGTTTTAGTTCTATGACATTTTAAATGGTATTAAAACCTGCTGTCTATTTAATCATTCCTGATGAAAGTTTTAGTTCTATGATATTTTAAATGGTATTAAAAACGAACATCTTCTATTTGTTTGTTTGTATTATGTTTTAGTTCTATGATGTAAATGGTATTAAAATAAAAATAATTGCTAAACTTTCCATTCAATCTGGAACCATCAACTTAGTTATGACGAGGATTAATCTTAAATAGAGCAATGTTTAATTTAATTTGATTTATTTTTAGATCATTTAAAGCATTTCTGACAAATTGAACATTGCTTAAATTATTTTCTTTAAGTAATTTTTTAAGTTCCTCATATTCAGGAATGTTTAAGTTAACTTTAAATTGCCTTTTATTTTGTTTATTCCATTCTTAAATATATTTGCAAGGGTGGAGTAGAGATAATCTTTTACAATAGTAATTTAAAATTATTTATAATTAGGTAAGATAAGAATAAAATATGTTAAAGATATTAATGATTAATAAATTTAAAAGACAAAACTATATTTATAAATAAAAAGAAACTATAAAATTTATTGTCTTAAATAAAGATAAAAAAAATAAAACTTTAGTATTGTAAGATAGAACTTAACATAATATATATTATATAAAGTTAGATATTATATAAAATAACAATAGAAAAACCTTTAAATATTATTATTTTATATGCTATT
>CAKPFH010000025.1 GCA_934153655.1 uncultured Bacilli bacterium | reverse complement strand
ACAGTAGTAAATCAAGAGAATAATACTTTTACTATACCAAAAGGAAGTAGTATTACTTTAACAGTTAATTTAACAACCGAATTAACCAATCAAATAGCATATAAAATGTATTATGAAGTAGTATCAGGTATATCTTTATTCAATGTAACATCAACTACAACATTTACAAACGATATAGTAGAAGGTGATATGACTTCATCTAAATCATTTAGTTTTACTTTCGCCAATACTGGTCAAAACGATATAACAATTAAACTGGGTACCCAAGGAGGTTTAACAGGCTATCCAATACCTCTTGAACAAGGAATAGAATTAAAATTAAATACAACTTTAAGTGTACCAGTCAAAAATGCTATCATAGAAAGCGTTAATAATCCAAGTGATACATCATGTAAAACCAAAGTAGAAGAAGATGGTATAACTTATATATCAGGAACAAAAGATTGTATAAACTTTAATTATGTTTGGTATTCAGGTAAACTTTGGCGAATAACAGCCATTAATCCAGATGGAACCATGAAAATGATAACAGATGATGCAATTACAAATATTTCCTATGGAAGTGATGTTAATTTTTATGATATATCAAAAAAAGATGATGCATCATATACAGGTTCATACATGTATCAATGGTTAAATGAAGATTTTTTAGATACTTTATATAATCATGAAAATATAATAGTAGAAGATAGTACTTGGAATATAACTAGTTCTAATGCAGGTAGTTGGAATTATATAAGTATTAAATTACCCGAAACAAATTTAATAAATAATTCAACCATAGGTAAAAACACACCAGTAGGATTATTAAATAGTTATGAATATTATATGAGTTATAAAAATAGTGGTTTAACATATGGTTACACACAAGGTTATTTAAATATAGGTTATTATTGGTATTTGTTAAATCCATATAGCTCTTCTTATGTTTGGCACGTTAACCTCTATGGTGTCGGTGACGACAGCATTCCTTCCAATGCTGTTGGTGTTCGCCCGTCAATATATCTAAAATCAAATATTCAACTTTCAGGTGGATCCGGAACCAATGATGATCCATATACAATATCAGGAGATAAAGAGCAATCAACTCTAAATACTACTTTATTAAATACCAGAATAGCAGGTGAGTATGTAGTATTCGATGAAGATGGAGATATTTCGACCAAAGAACTATATAGAATAGTAGGTATTGAAGATGGAAAAACTAAATTAAATAAAAATGATTATATAAAAAATGGTACAACTACTTTAACTAAAAAGTTTAGTACAAGTACAACTTATGGAAACGGAACAAGTGACGATTACTGGGATTATTATTTGAATAATACATGGTATAATAGTTTAGCATCAAAAAGTATGTTAGATAAAGGAACATATTATATAAAACAAACTGATGATGTTCCAAATTATAAAAATTCTTTATGTAATACAAATAATACCACTGAAACAACCAAAAACTGTGTAAAAACAACAAGTGTTTGGAATGCAGGTTATGTAGGATTACCAAGATGTGGAGAAATGTTTGCCAGTCAACAAGGTGAAGGTTATGATAGTTCAAGTGATATGTGGTTAATAACACCTTATATCTCTTACCATGTTTGGCACGTTCACAAAGGTAATGTTTACAACCACGACTATCCTTCCAATGCCTATGGTGCTCGCCCTTCAATTAATCTAAAATCAAATATCGTTATAACAGGAGGAACAGGAACTAAATCTGATCCGTTTACAATAGCTTTAAAAGATTAATTTAGGAACAAAAATTGTTCCTTTTTTTTCTTGTTTATAGTATAATTGCTTTAGAGGTAATTATGGACATATTAGAAAATTTAAACAAAGAACAAATTGAAGCTGTTAAACATATAGATGGACCTTTATTAGTTCTAGCAGGAGCTGGATCTGGGAAAACGAAAGTACTTACAACTCGTATTGCTTATTTAATTAGTTTAGGAGTTTCTCCTGATAATATCTTAGCTATTACTTTTACTAATAAAGCAGCTGGTGAGATGAAAGAAAGAATATCTAAATTAGTTGGTTTTTCATCTAAATTTATGCAAATATCAACTTTTCATAGTTTTGGTCTTAAAATAGTTAAAGAAAATTATGAATATTTAGGTTATGATAAGAATTTTGTTATCTTTGATGCTGATGATACTTTAACGATTATTAAGAAAATCTTAAAAGATAAAAACCTTGATCCTGATAAATTTAATCCTCGAGCTATTCGTAGTCAAATTAGTAAACTTAAAAATGATCTTATTGATAGTAAGAAATATAGTAGTTTTTCTTTAACTGAATTTGAAAAAGTAGTACTTGAGGTGTATAAAAAATATGAAAGTGAACTTATTAAAAATAATTCTCTTGATTTTGATGATTTATTAATTTTACCAATTAAGTTATTTGAGAAAAGAAAAGATCTTTTATTAATGTATCAAGAAAGATATAAATATATTTTAATAGATGAGTATCAAGATACTAATGAAGCTCAATATAAATTAACAAAATTGTTAGCTAGTAAATATAAAAATATTTGTTGTGTTGGTGATGCTGATCAAGCTATTTATGGTTTTAGAGGAGCAAATTATAAAAATATTTTAAATTTTGAATCTGATTATAAAAATGCTTTAGTTATTAAGTTAGAAGAGAATTATCGTAGTTCTAAAACTATTTTAGATGCTGCTAATTCAGTTATTAAAAATAATAAAAATCGAAAATCTAAAAATTTATATTCTAATTTAGGAATAGGTGATAAAATTACTTATTACCGGGCTAATAGTGGTCTTGATGAAGTAAAATATGTTGTTAATAAAATAAAAGAATTAAAAGATAATTTAGTATCTTTAAGTGATATAGTTGTTTTATATCGTACAAATGCTCAGTCTCGGGTATTTGAAGATGGTTTGATGAAAGCAAATATTCCATATAGAATAATTGGAGGTCTTAATTTCTATAGCCGAATGGAAATAAAGAATTTGCTTGCTTATTTAAGACTTATTTGTAATAGTAATGATAATGTTAGTTTAGAAAGAATTATTAATGTTCCAAGAAGGGGAATAGGTGCTAAAACTATTAGTAATTTGTATGATAAATCTTATTTATTTAATGTAAGTTTATATGATGCTATTGATTCAGGGAAAGAATTAGTATTTAAAAATATGATTGAAGAATTAAAAAGTATGAAAGATACTATGTCTTTAGTTGAATTTATTGATTTGGTCCTAGATAAATCAGGTTTAAGAAAAGAATTAGTTGATGAAAAAACTTTAGAAGCAGATATTCGTCTTGAAAACTTAGAAGAATTTAAATCGGTTGCTAAGTCCTTTGAAGATGAAATGGGAGTTGTTTCTTTAGATGATTTTTTGCTTAATGTTAGTTTGATAACTGATAATAACGATTTTAAAGAAGATAATAATGCTGTTAGTTTAATGACTATTCATGCTGTTAAAGGACTTGAATTTGATTATGTTTTTGTAGTTGGTTTAGAAGAGGGATTATTTCCTCATCAAAACTCTATGTTTAGCGAAGAAGAACTAGAAGAAGAAAGAAGACTTTGTTATGTTGCAATTACAAGATGCAAGAAAAAATTATATTTATCAAATGCCAGAATGCGTTTAATGTATGGATCAGAACAAGTTTATCCGATTTCTAGGTTTATTAATGAAATAGATGCTAATTTATTAGAAAATGAGTCAAAAGTTGTTAAATATGATGAAAAAAATACAAAAATAGATTATAATGATAGTAGTGAAAAAATTGATGTTGCAAGTAAATATGGTGATAGTGAAATGAACTATAAAGTAGGAGACTTAGTTTATCATGAAGTATTTGGTATGGGAACAATTACTAATATTATTTTAAATGAAAAAGATCCTAAGAAAACTTTACTTAAAATAGCCTTTAAATTACCATATGGAATTAAAACATTGATTTATAGTCATAAAAGTTTAAGAAAGGTGTGATTTTATGAAAAAAGATTTAACATTAGTAATACTTGCTGCTGGTATGGGTTCAAGATTTGGAGGGTTAAAACAAATTGAACCAGTAGGACCAAATGGTGAGTTCATCATTGATTATTCAATCTATGATGCAATAAGAGCTGGTTTTTCCAAAGTTGTCTTTATTATTAAAGAAGAAATGTATGAAATATTTAGAGAAACAGTTGGAAAAAGAATTGAAGGAAAAATAAAAGTTGAGTATGCTTTTCAAAAATTAGAAGATGTTCCAAGTTTTGTTAAAATACCAGCTACTAGGACTAAACCTTGGGGAACCGCTCATGCAATTCTTGCTTGTAAAAATTATGTAGATTCTAATTTTGTTATGATTAACTCAGATGATTTTTATGGTAGAGAAGCTTATTTAAAAATAAAAGAGTTCTTTGATAATTCAAATGATCCTAATTGCTTTTCAATGGTAGCTTTCAAGGTTAAAAATACTATGACTGAAAATGGAAGTGTTAAAAGAGGGGTATGTGAAGAAAAAAATCATTATTTAACTAATATAATTGAGTCTAGTATTGAAAAAGTTGGCGATAAAATAATAGCAACTCCCCTAGACGGACGAGATAGTTTTGAAGTTAAGGGTAATGATTTAGTCTCAATGAATTTCTTTGGTTTTACAAATACAATGTTTAAAACCCTTGAAAATGGTCTTAAAGATTTCTTTGTAGAAAATGAAAATAATTTAGATAAATGTGAGTATTTAATTCCTGATGTTGTTTTTAAAGAAATAAATGAAGATAAAAAAGTATATGTATTAGATTCTAGTGATAAATGGTTAGGTGTTACTTATAAAGAAGATAAAGACTTTGTTGTTAATGAAATTAAGAAATTAATTGAAAAAGGAGAATATCCAAATGACTTATGGAAGTAAGATAGCTCTTGTTGTATTTTTACTTTCTTTTTTTCTAATAACTGGTTGTACAAGTAGAAATTGGTATTATGAGCTTTACGATGATTATAAAATTCAAAGTAGTTATAATAACAAGGTAATATTAACTAAAAATAACGAAAAAATAAATATAAATGATTTAGATTATACAATTATATCTTTTAAATATAATAGTGATGTTGTTTGTTTAAAACTTGATAATGGAAAATATTATATGATTTATTATGTTGATACAAGTATTTATGGTCCTTTTAATAGTTTAGATAATTTAAATACTTCAACTGATAGTTTATCAATGACATTTTCTAGTGATTTTACATCTATTAAGGAATTGGAAGGCAAGATTTATGAAAAATAACTTAGAGAGAATGCAAGAATTGGTTGAAATATTAAATAAATTAAGTTATGAATATTATACTTTAGATAATCCCAGTGTATCTGATAGTGAATATGATAGATTAATGCAAGAATTAATAAAATTAGAAAATATGTATCCTGATAATATTTTACCTAATTCTCCAACTAGGAGAGTAGGTGATGAAATAAATGAAGGATTTTCTAAAATTAAACATGAAATACCTCTTTTATCTTTATCAAATGTTTTTACAGAAGCTGATATTATTGCTTTTGATAATCGAATTAGAAAAGAAAATATAACTAATCCTAGGTATGTATGTGAACTTAAAATTGATGGTTTATCAGTTTCTTTAAAATATGTTAGGGGAAAACTTAAATATGCTGCAACTCGTGGTAATGGTATAGTAGGTGAGAATATAACAGAAAATGCTAAAACAATTAAAAGTATTCCCGAAACTTTAACAAAGCCAATTGATATTGAGGTTCGAGGAGAAATTTATGTTAGTAAAGCTACTTTAAAAAAATTAAATGAAGAAAGAATTAAAGAAGGCTTAGAGCCATTTAAAAATGCTAGAAATTTAGCAAGTGGATCAATTAGACAATTAGATAGTAAAATAACGGCTAAAAGAAATTTAGATGCTTTTATTTATCATTTACCAAATCCTCTTGATTATGGTCTTACTACTCATTTTGAAGCTTTAGCTTTTATGAAAAAATTAGGTTTTCCAACTAACCCTAATAATCGTTTGGTAAATGGTATTTCAGGAATTCTTGACTATATAAATGAAAAAACTTTAGAAAGACCAAATTTAGCTTATGATATAGATGGGGTAGTTATTAAATTAAATAGTATTCCTGATCAAATGATGCTAGGTAGTACCATTAAATATCCAAAATGGGCAACAGCTTATAAGTTTCCTCCAGAAGAAGTAATAACTAAATTAAAAGATATTATTTTTACCGTAGGAAGAACTGGTCAAATAACTCCTAATGCTATTTTAGAACCAGTTAATGTTATGGGTTCAACTATTTCTAAAGCAACTTTGCATAATGAAGATTATTGTAAAGAATTAGATATTAGAATTGGTGATTATGTTCAAATTATTAAAGCAGGAGATGTTATTCCTAAAGTTTTAAAAGTTAAAAAAGAAAGAAGAGATGGCACGGAAATTCCTTTTAAAATGATTGATACATGTCCAATTTGTTCATCACCTTTAGTTAAAAAAGATAGTAATTATTACTGTGTTAATCCTTTATGTGATGCTAGACACATAGAATCTCTTATTCATTTTGCTTCTCGTCCTGCTATGGATATAAGTGGTATGGGTGAAAGAATAATTGAAGATATGTATAACTTAGGTTTTATTAAAACTATTCCTGATTTTTATCATTTAGAAAAATACAAAGATGAACTAATGATTTTAGAAGGATATGGAGAAAAAAGTATTCAAAATCTTTTAGATGAAATTAAAACAAGTAAAGAAAAATCTTTAGAAAAACTTTTATTTGCTTTAGGAATACGTCATGTAGGAGCTAAAACAGCTATGATTTTAGCAAGAAAGTTTTTAAATATTGAAGCTTTACGAGATGCAACTTATGAAGCTTTAAATGATATTCCTGATATTGGAGAAGAAATAGCTACAAGTGTTTATAATTATTTTCATGATGAAAAAAATATAAAATTAATTCAGGAATTAAAAGACTTAGGACTTAACATGACTTATCTAGGTGAAGTAAAAGAAAACGAACAAATAAAAAATAAAAGCTTTGTTATAACCGGAACTCTTAATATTAAAAGAGATGAATTAAAAGATAAAATTATTACTAATGGAGGTAAAGTAATAGATTCAGTTAGTAAAAAAACCGATTATTTAATTCTTGGAGAAAATCCTGGTAGTAAATATGATAAAGCTTTAAAACTAGGAATTACTATCTTAGGAGAAGACGATATTTTAAATATGCTAGGCAAGTAGCATATTTTTTCTTAAAATGATCAAAACTTCGGTGAAACGTTAAAAAATGGCTCTGAATGGTAAAAAAATAATTTTATTTTGGAAAAAAAACGGAAAAAAGGTCAAAAATGACGGAAAATGTCGAATATTTGGAATTTGCTAAAATCTAAAAAATATGATATAGTTATATCGATAGTGAGGTGAAAAATGAAAAATAATTTATACAGTAAGATGTTTATGTGGATGTTCATAGGACTTATGATAACATTTTTAACTGGTTATTATGTTTCAACTAATCCTAATATGCTTTATAATATTTTTGCAACTAAATTATATTGGGTAATATTTATAGCTGAACTTATAACAGTTGTTGTTTTATCAGCAAGAATAATGAAAATGAGTAAAAACGGTGCTATACTTGGATTTTTATTGTATTCCTTTATAACTGGTTTAACTTTTTCTTCCATATTTGTTTTGTTTAAGATGTCATCTATTATGTTTGTCTTCTTAATAACAGCTGTTTTATTCTTAGTATTTGCTTTAATTGGTTATTTTACCAAAATGGATTTAACTAAATTAGGTTCTATTCTATTTATGGGACTACTTGGAATAATTCTTGCATCTTTACTAAATTTAATCTTTAAAAGCGAATCATTTGATTTAGTCTTAATTATTCTTGGTATTATAATCTTTATGGGTTATATAGCTTATGATATCAATAAAGTAAAAAGATTAGAAGGAATGATTGATGAAGATAAACTTGCTATAATAGGAGCTCTTGATTTATATTTAGATTTCCTTAACTTATTTATAAGATTACTTCAAATATTTGGAAAAAGTAATGATAATTAGAAACTTAATTGTTTCTTTTTTCTTATTATTTTTTTGTAAACCAATTGATTTTTCAATTCTTTTATGCTACTATATAGGTGAACTGATGAAGAAGAGGAGTATATTATTAATTCTTAAAGAGAGTTAGTGGGTGGTGCAAACTAATATAATTAATAATAGAAGGTAGCTTTGGAGGTATATATCTGAGTTTAGTAAGATATATTGTTAATCGCATTAAGATTTTGAGTATAAATTAAGGTGGTACCACGTTCAACTTCGTCCTTTAGGGGACGGAGTTTTTTTAAAAGTTTTTTAGGAGGTTTTTATGATAGAAAGGTATTGGGATTTATTTTCAGATTATATTACAAGTAATTATAATTTAAGTAACAAATTAGTTGATTTAAAGTATCAGCACACTAAACGGGTGGCAAATTACATGGTTTTACTTGGTAATCGTTTAGCTCTTGAAAATAATGATTTAGTATTAGCTTATTTAATTGGTTTATTTCATGATTTAGGAAGATTTGAAGAAGCAATTAAATATGATAAATTTCAAGGAAATAATTTTGATCATGCCTTATATAGTAATAAAATTTTATTTGATAGTAATTTAATTTCTAAATTTGGTATTCCAAAATCATGGTATTCAATTATTGAGAAAGCCATTTTTTATCATAATAAAAAAGAATTACCAGATGATATGGATCCTAGAACTTTATTATTTGCTAAAATGATTCGTGATGCTGATAAAATTGATATCATGAAAGTAGTAGCAGATATGGGTTTGGAAAAGTTTTGTGATACACCAAAACTAGAATTAATTGATTTATATTTAGATGATAAACCAATTGATTTAAAATTGATTGATAATTCTAGTGAAATGGTTTTATTAAGACTTAGTTTTATGAAAAATTTATACTTTGAAGAATCTAAAAAAATCTTAGAAGCAACTGGTAATAAAGAATATTATATAAATCATGTTCAAGTAGATGAAAATTATCAAGAATTATTTGATTTTTTAGTTAGCAAAATAGATAAGAAAGAAAAGGAGAAAAAATATGTTAGGGACAAAATATGATCACTTAAGTGTTGAAAAAGATAAATATGAAAAATGGAGGGAAAATGGTTATTTTAATAGTGGTAATTTAGATAAAAAGCCATTTTGTATTGTTATACCACCTCCAAATGTAACAGGTAAATTACATTTAGGTCATGCATACGATACAACTATTCAAGATGTTATTATTCGTTATAAAAAGTTAAAAGGCTTTGATTGTTTGTGGCTTCCTGGAATGGATCATGCTGCAATTGCAACCGAAGCAAGAGTTGTTAAAAGATTAAAAGATAAAGGAATTGATAAATACGAATACGGAAGAGAAAACTTTTTAAATGCTTGTTGGGACTGGACTCATGAATATAGTAGTAATATAAGAGACCAATGGGCTAAACTTGGTCTATGTCTTGATTACCGAAAAGAAAGATTTACTCTTGATGAAGGCTTAAACAAAGCAGTTACCAAAGTATTTGTTGATTATTACAATAAGGGTATAATTTATCAAGGAGAAAAAATAATTAACTGGGATCCGGAAGCTAAAACAGCTTTATCCAATGAAGAAGTTATTTATAAAGATGTTAAGGGTGCTTTTTATCATTTAAAATATGTAATTGCTGGAACAGATGATTATTTAGATGTTGCAACAACAAGACCTGAAACTTTATTTGGTGATACTGCTGTTGCTGTTAATCCTTCTGATGAACGTTATAAAAATTTAATTGGCAAAATGGTTGTTTTACCAATTGTTAATAAATTAATTCCTATTATTGGTGATGAACACGCTGATCCAACCTTTGGAACCGGTTGTGTAAAAATAACTCCAGCTCATGATCCTAACGATTTTGAAGTAGGTAATAGACATAACTTAGAAAGAATAGTTGTCATGAATGAAGATGCAACTATGAATGAAAATGCTATTGGCTATACTGGTTTAACAAGGGAAGAATGTAGAGAAAAATTACTTCAAGACTTAAAAGCTAAAGGATTATTACTTCAAGTTGAAGAAATGACACATAGTGTTGGTCATTCGGAAAGAACGGGAGTTATGGTTGAACCATACTTATCAAAACAATGGTTTGTTAAAATGGGTGATTTAGCTAAAAATGTTTTAGAAAATCAAAAGAATAAAGAAACCAAAGTAAACTTTGTTCCTCCTCGTTTTGAAAAAATCTTAAATCATTGGATGGAAATATCTTATGACTGGTGTATATCTCGTCAATTATGGTGGGGACATAGAATTCCTGCTTGGTATAGAGGGGACGAAATATATGTTGGGGAAGAAAAACCAATAGGAGATGGTTGGGTTCAAGATGAAGACGTATTAGATACTTGGTTTTCTAGTGCTCTATGGCCATTTTCAACTTTAGGTTGGCCAAATGAAACTGAGGACTTCAAAAGATATTTTCCAACTGATTGCTTAGTAACAGCTTATGATATTATATTCTTCTGGGTAGCTAGAATGGTTTTCCAATCTGAATATATAAATGGGGTTAGACCATTTAAAGAATGCATAATTCATGGACTTATTCGTGATAAAGAAGGAAGAAAAATGAGTAAATCTTTAGGAAATGGAATTGATCCTATGGATTTAATCGATGAATACGGAGTGGATTCTTTAAGATATTATTTAGCATGTGATGTATCTTTAGGAACTGATTTAAGATTTGATACCTTAAAAGTAAAATCAACTTGGAACTTTATCAATAAAATTTGGAATGCTTCTCGTTTTACTTTAATGAACATTGAAACTTTAAAAGAATTAGATTTCAAAACTTTAACTGATGTTGATAAATGGATTTTAACTAAATATGAAACTCTTGTAAAAAGTATTACTAAACACATGGATAAATATGAATTTAACTTAGTTGCAGCGGAATTAAATGATTTTATCTGGGAAGATTTTTGTAGTACTTACATAGAATATAGTAAATTTAGTCTAGATAACCTTAGTACTAAATCAACCCTTTTATATGTTTTAACTGGAATAATTAAAATGTTACATCCATTCATGCCATTTGTAACAGATGAAATATATGATATGTTACCAATTAAAGATAGCAAGAATATCATGTTAAGTACATATCCTGAATATGATAAAAAATTAATATTTAAAGATAGTTATCAAAAACTAGAAAACATAATTAGCTTTGTTAAAACATTTAGAAATATTAAACAAGAAAATAATATAGGACGTGACTATAAAGTTAAATTAATTAATGTTGATCCAATAATTATAAAAGTCTTAAAATTAGAAAACAATATAATAGAAGATACTTTAAATATTACTAAGTATACTATTACTAACAATTATTATAGTCTAGATTTATATTATGAAAAAGAAGTATCAGAAGAAGAAAAGATCTTAAAAGAAAAACAAATAGAATCTTTAGAAAATAGTATTTCAAGAAGAGAAAAACTTTTAAGTAATGAAAACTATCTTAAAAAAGCTCCCAAAGAGTTAGTTTTAAGTGAACAAGAAAAATTAGAACAAGAGAAGACTTTGCTTTTAAAACTAAAAGCTTAGTTTTCCTTGTTTTTTTCTTTTATAAATGGTAATATATAACCGAAGAGGGACGTATGATTATAGAATACTTAAAAAAATATTTTACGAAATATTCACTTATTGAATTACAAATTATGTATAATTCTTTAGATAATTTAGATCAAGAGTTATTAAAACTAAAACTTACTAAAAATATAGCTAATTATTCTGAGATAAATACTAAATTTTATAAATATTTATTACCTAAAATGAAAAAGATTTTAACAAGAAAAACAAATAAAATGAAAGCTTATAAAGAATTAATATTAAATATTCAAGATAAAAGTATTTTAGAAAAACTAATAAGTGAGGAATTTAAATTATTACTTAAAAAATTATCTTTAAAAGAAGCTATTCTTATTAGTAATTTAAATTTATCTGATCCTAGTTTACTTAATTTATTAAATATAGATTCTAATTATTTAAAAATGGGAGGTTTAAAATGATTTTAGATAATAAGCAAATTAAGTATATAACTTTATATACGGGTACTAAAGGTTATCATAATTGCTATTGTAAATGTCCTTGTTGCACTCAAAGAAATGTAAATGAAATTTATCAAGGAACAAAGGAACAAACAGAAGAACTTTTAAGTAAATTTGCTAATTTAGAACAATTATATATTTTAGGAAATCCGGATCCTTTAGTTGATAATACTTTTTGTAATGAAACTTCAAAAATGGCTATAAAAAAAGATATAAATGTTTGTTATTCAACATCAGGCGTTGGCGGAATTAAGAAAATGGAAAAACTAATTGAGGGAGTAGAACCAAGTCGTGTTGATTACATATCTTTTAGTATTGATTCCATTGATAAAGAAAAAATGTCTTATTTAAAAGGGATTAATTATCCTTTTGATGAAGTTATTAAAACCATTAAATGGTTACAAGATAGGAATTATAAAATTAAAATTCAACCAACTTTATGGTCTTGTAATTATCAAGAAGCTTATCAAATAATTGAATATTTTGCTAATATGGGAGTAGATTGGTTTACTTTTCATATTGGTTCAAATGAAACTAATGTTTTAGATACCCATACCCATTTAAATCTAGAACAAATGAAAAAAGTTCATGAATTACTAGAACGTGCTAGTAAACTTAAAGTTAAAATAAGTTGTCCAACAATTTATAAAGAATTAAATTATGATGATTCTAAAAAATGGTATTGTATGAATATTAATAATTGTAATAGTTTACTTGCTTTCTTTAGTGATAACATCTATGTTACTACTTTACCTATTTTAGCAACTCCTGATTCTAAGTATTTACGTAAATTAAGTGATAATATGGAAGTAGAAGAACTAGAATCATGTGATATTTGCCCAGCTTCAAGTATGGCTGCTAAACAAAAAACCATGTGTCGATATGTTAAAAAGAATTGGAATTAAGTATAAATTAATTCCTTTTTTCATATAATGAACTATGAAAAAGATAATAATAATTAGTTGTTTACTTATTTTAATTGCATCAACTTATATAATTAGTTTACAAATAACTTTAAAAAATGATTATTATAGTACTTATAACTTTCTTTTAACCAAATTTACTAAGAAAAAAACTAAAATAGATATCATGTCTTTTTATTTAGATATCTTAAAAAGTGATAAACATTTTCTAGATAAAAAAGAAAATCAAACTCCGGTTATTTCTTATGCTTTGAAAAAACCTACTATTTATATTTATCAAACTCATACAAATGAAGAATATAAAGAAAATGAATTAATTCAAGTCGGAGTTAAAACAGCTAGTTATTTATTAAATGATGAATTACAAAAATTAGGTTTATTATCTTTTGTTGAACCTGAAAATACTATAAGTATTTTAACTAAAAGAAATCTTTTATATAAAGATAGTTATAAAATAAGTAGAGAATTAATGGAAAAAAGATATTTAGAAAATCCTAGTTTAGAATATTTTATTGATATTCACAGGGATAGTGTTAAAAAAAGTATTACAACCGCAACTATAAATGAAAAAAAATATGCTAAAGTAATGTTTTTACTTGGTCTTGAAAATAAAAATTATTTAGAAAATAAAAAAGTAATTACCAAGTTAAATGATTATATAAATAAAAATTATCCTGGTTTATCAAGAGGAATATATGAGAAAAAAGGAGCAGGGGTAAATGGAATTTATAATCAAGATTTTTCACCTAATTGTTTATTAATAGAAGTAGGAGGTTATGAAAATAATTTAGAAGAAGTTAATAATACAATTAAAGTTTTAGCTGAAGTAATTCATTATTCGACAAGAAATAATTAACTTTTTTTCTATAATGATAGTGGTGAGATATGAAAATATTTAAAAGTTTTTTAATTTTAATTATTGTTAGTTTTTTAGGACTTTTCTTTGCTTATAAAAATGGTTATTATGAAAAAAGTATTAATAAAGGAATTAAATTAACTAATCAAAAAATAGAAGAGTTTGAAAAAGATTTACAAGATGGTAAAAATATAACTATTGATTCTTATTTAGAAAAAGAACCTAGTTATGCAACTAAAGCAAGTAAATTATCTTTAAAAGCCTCAGCAAGAATTGAAGGATTGATAACTGAAAGTATTAAATTTATTTTTAGAAAACTTGGTAATATAATTGAATAATAGATAATCTAATTATCTGTTTTTTTTACATTTTAATAAAATATATTGGAGGTGATAAAAATGAGTAAGAATGGTAAATTATTGTTTAAAGATTTTGATCCTTATGTAACAAGTCCTTTTGGTAATCGTATTCATCCAATTACCAAAGTTATGAAAAAACATGATGGAGTAGACTATGGAACATTTGATAAAAAACTACCGGTATATGCAATTGAAGAAGGTAAAGTTATTAGAACTGGTTATACAAGTCAAAATGGAAATTTTGTCTATGTAGAATTCAAAAGACTTGGTAAAAATGCTATTTATCAACATTTAGATAGTATTAAGGTAAAAGGAGGAGATACAGTAAACTCAAATACGGTAATTGGTATAACAGGTACTACAGGAGCATCAACGGGAATTCATTTACATTTTGGTTGGTTCCCATCAAGTGATCAAAATAAAGATTGGTATTCAAAAAGGTGGGAAGACTTTGAAAGCTATAATTATCCTGAAATAATTAAATATTTAGGTAATCCTGTTCCAAGAAATACTTCAAAGAAACAAATAGAAGTTTTAGTTCATGAATTAAGAGTTAGAAATAGTCCAAATGGAGAAATTTTAGGTTATATTAATTTAGGTATCTATGATGTCTTGGATGTTGTAGAAAAAGATAATTATACTTGGTATAAAATAGCCGATGATAACTGGATTGCTTATAATGAAGCTTGGGAAGTTTTATATGAAAAAGAAGTTGAACAAGATGATGATGATAAAAAAGAAGATAAAGATGAACAAGATAACCAAGAAGAAATTGATAAAGAATGTAAAAAGAAAATTTGGTATAAAGTAATAGATTTTATCTTAGACGTATTTAAAAAGGTTTTAAGTATTTTTAAAATTAATTAAAAATAAGCTATAATGATTTTTGTCATTATGGCTTTATTTATTTAGTAAATTAGTAATTTTTTTAACCTTTTCTTTATTTGGCATATCACTTTTTTCTATACTTTCATGCATTTTATTTCTATCGTATTGTACTAATACTTCTTCAACATCATAGCCATCTTGTTTTTCTTTTAGAATGATATAGAAAGCCAAATTATTTTGATCACCGTTGTAGGCCATAGCAAGTGCTCTAATTGTTCTTACTTTAATACCGTTGCCTTCAATTAAATGTTTAAAATGGTTATGTCCTTGAATTACTTCATCATAAGAAGTAATTTTTTTTCCATAAAATAAAGGATCGTTATAGGCTGATATGTAACCTTTGTCTTCATCTTTTCCAGTTTGAATATGTTCTTCTATTTCTTCTTGTTGTTCTTTAGAATTCGTATATAAAAATTGAGCATTGGCATTAGGATCATTTGCATTGATTCTTTTTTGATATCCCCACGTACTATTAATTCGAAAATCAAATCTTACATCATTAGCAAAATGACAAAGAGCTATTCTTTTATTACCTAAAAATAATTCTATTGTGTGAGGGAATATTTTTAAATTTTTAATTTGATGGTTATCTAATTTACTTAATGTCCAATTGCATTCTTTTATTCTTTCATCTTTAATATAACTAAATGGTTCTGTACCTAAAGTTATATAATCTTCACTATTTCCAGCAATTGATTTTACTTTGTGCTTCTCAAGTAAATTTAATACTTCTTTTGGGTTTGGACCATCTCCTATATTATCACCAAGAGAGTATATTTCGGTTATATTTCTATTTTTTATATCTTCTAGAATTGCTTCTAATGGTTCTAACAACCCGTGTACATCGGTAAATATTGCAATTTCTCTTCCTGTGTATTCATTATTCATGACTTCTTCCTCTTTCTTGATTATAACATGTTTTCATATCTGATTATAATAAATCTTGAAAATTAATGAAAAATTGTTACAGTAAGAAAACTAGGTATCTCAAAATATAACTCTTATATGGTGGCAAATACTAGAAAATGTTATTATTTGGTAGCAAGTACTGTTGTATTACATACAGCAATAACTAACAGAATAAAAAGAAAAGGACTAGTGTTTCCACTAGACCATTATCTTAAAGTACATACTGTGATATAAATAAATTAATTATTTATTTAATCTCTCTTGATTAAACTATCAAGATAAGTAATAATTTCTTGATAATCTTTGATTTGATAAAAATTAATATTTTCTTTTAAAGTTTCATAATAAAATTTTAATGCATAATAATCATCTAGATAATTATTTATTTCATTTTTAACTTTATCTAAATTGATATCATTAAGATAATTTAAAAACCCTTGATAAGTAATTAATTTAGTATCAATATAACTAATTAAATCAGTCATATTATTTAAATAAACTTTATCAATATAAATATCATCATCTAATAAACTAAAAGGTAATTTTGAATACATTTTTCTTTTTTTGATTAATTCATTAAAATTTAATAAATCAATATCGTTTTTAACTTGTGATAATAATAAAATTTGTTTTTTCTTTGATAATACATCTTTATTTATATAATTCATTTTAATCACTTAGAATAATTATACTATTTTTTTAAAAAAGTGTTAATTTTTTTTCTATTTTATGCTATTATATAGATGTTTGGAGGAAATATGAAAACAAGATCAGAATTAAGAGATATTATAGTTAAAGTTTTATATCAAGTATATATATTAAATAATACTAAGGTTAAATATGATGTAGATACTTTAATTCATGAACAATTAGAAATAGAAAATGAGTTTGTTGAAAGTTCTATTTATGGAGTTATTAAAAATCAAGAAAGTATTACAAAACTTGCTAATACTTATTTAAAAGATTGGACAATTGATAGACTTAGTAAAGTAGATAAAGCTATTTTATCTCTTGGAATATATGAACTTATGTACACAGATACTCCTTCTGTTGTTTGTATAAATGAAACTGTTGAACTTGCTAAAAAATATAGTGATTTAGAAGTTGTTAAAATGATAAATGCTACTATGGATGCAATTTACCATAGCGAGGATTTACATGGAAAACAATAAATATATAACTGTTAGTCAGTTAAATAAGTATTTAAAATATAAAATAGATAATGATCCTAACTTAGGTATTGTATTTTTAAAAGGAGAAATTTCTAATTTTAAAAATCATACAAGAGGACATTTTTACTTTACTTTAAAAGATGATACCTCAAGAATAAATGCTATTATGTTTCAAGGAAATGCTAGTAAAATACCTTTTTTACCAGTTGATGGTATGAAAGTTTTAGTAAGTGGTAGAGTAAGTGTATATGAACAAAGTGGCTCTTATCAATTATATGTAGATACCGTGTTAGAAGATGGAGTAGGTTCTTTGTATCTTGCTTTTAATCAACTAAAAGAAAAACTTGAAAAAGAAGGGTTATTTAGTCCTGAACATAAAAAAAGTATTCCAAAAATTCCAGAAAAAATTGGAATTATAACTGCTCCTACGGGTGCTGCTATTAAAGATATCTTGTCAACTATTAAAAGAAGATTTCCTTTAGTTGAAACTATTTTGTTTCCTGCCCTTGTCCAAGGAGAATATGCTAAAGACGACATAGTAAAAAAAATCAAAATTGCTAATACCCATGACTTAGATGTTTTAATTGTTGGTAGAGGAGGGGGATCAATTGAAGATTTGTGGCCTTTTAACGAAGAAGTAGTAGCCAGGGCTATATATGAATCTAAAATTCCAATAATCTCAGCTGTTGGTCATGAAATAGATTTTACAATTGCTGACTTTGTAGCTGATAAAAGAGCTCCAACTCCAACCGGAGCTGCTGAAATGGCTGTTCCTGATAAAATGGATTTAAAAACTTATTTAAATCAAGTTAATATTAGATTAAATAAAGTTATAACTAACAAATTAAATATAAATAAGCAAAAACTAGATAACTTATTAGCTAGTCAAATATTTAAAAATCCATATCGTATGTATGAAATAAAAGAACAAACACTTGATATTTTATATGAAAAACTCTTAAAAGAAATGAAAATAATTATTAATAAGAAAACCGAAAACTTAAATATTCTAGAATCTAGTTTTATTTTTAAAAATCCTAGTATTTTAGTTGTAGATAAAGTTTATCTTTATAACGATCTTATTAAAAAATTAAAATATAATATAGAAAGAATTACTACTAATAAAACCAATGATTATATAAAACTTTTAAATAAAGTTGAAGTATTAAATCCAATTACAACTATTAAAAGAGGATATGCAATTGTTAAAAAAGATGATAAAGTAGTAACAAGTGTGAAAATGCTTAAAAAAGGGGATATAATAACTAATCAATTAATTGATGGTAATATACAAAGTGAGGTTGTTTAAATGAAAATTAAATTTGAAAATAAAAAAGAAAAGAATTATTTAAAAAAGATTTATGATGAAACATATATATTAGATATTATTGATATTTTAAAAGATCTAAGTAAAAAGTATAATATATCAAATCCAACAATAAATGTTATTGATTATGGATATGACTATGAAGTTATTACTTTTTCCATCAAAAACAAAGAAAGACCAAACAATATGTATTTAGTAAGTTTTCATGTTGAAGGTAAAAAAATATTTGTTAGATATCCAAATCAACGTAACTATGATTATTATAAGTACGGATATAATCAAGCAATTCTTACCAAAGAAGGCTATCAAAGTGCTGATAAAACTAAAAGAGTTGAAAAAGTTTATCCAACTAATCTAAGTCTTGATATGGTAAGTGCTAATAGTCAAAATATAAATAATTTAAATAGATATACTTATAACTATTATATTAACAATTCTAAATATATGATAAAACTAAGTTTACCAAAAAATGTTATCTTTGATGAACCATATTTTTTAAATGCTTTACTTTTAACTAAAGAAAATATAAATGATATAATAGATTTATATGCTATTATTAGAAACTTTTTAAGAACTAACGAATTTTCTATTAATATAGAAAATCAAGATACGAAAGAATTACTTACAGTTAAAAATGGGGTAATTTTAGATGTTGTTAAAAATATGAAAGAGGATAACTTAGATTATACAATTAACTATCGTAAAAATGGAGATAAAGAAGACTTAGAAATCACGCATAAGGTTTTAGAACCTGAAAATAATAAAGATATGCAAAAAATAAAAAGAAAAATAAGATAGGTGGATTATGGAAAAAAAGGATAAAGAACTTTCTTTTGAAGAAAGTATAAAAAAGTTAGAAACAATTGTAAGAGAGCTAGAGTCTGGAGAAGTTTTATTAGATGATGCTATTAATAAATTTAATGAAGCTGTTTTACTTGCTAAAAATTGTGATTCTAAATTAAAAACAGCAACTGACTCTGTTAATAAAATCTTAGCAGATGATGGCTCTTTAAAAGAATTTAAAGTTGAGGAATAAAATGGCTAGAAAGCATCATAAGAAAAATAAGAATAAAAAAGTTTTAAATGGTATAGATTTAATAAACCAATCCAATAATTTAAGCAAGAAAAATAATAATGACAATAT
>CAKPFH010000024.1 GCA_934153655.1 uncultured Bacilli bacterium | reverse complement strand
AGAATGCCAATATCATCTAGAATACCACTTGATGAATTTACTAAAAATAAAGAAAAAATCATAATTGTTACTAAATATGATTTATGTGATCAAACAAGAACTGATGAAATTTTAAAAAAACTACCCGAGGAACATATTTTAACCTTTGATTTAAAGTCATCTAATAAACAAGATATTAATAACTTAATTAAAATGACCAATACTATTTTAAAGCCTTTAAATGATCAAAGAGTTAAAAAAGGCTTAAAACCTCGTACCTTTAGAGCTTTAGTAGTAGGGGCTCCTAATGTAGGAAAGAGTACATTAATTAATCGTATAAGAGGAAAAAATGTTCAAATAACTGGTAATAAGGCTGGAGTTACTAAGAGTCTTACTTGGATAAAAATTAGTAATACAATTGAACTTTTAGATACTCCTGGTATTTTATATCCTAAAATTACTAGTAAAGAAGTAGGTTTTAATCTAGCAAGTTTGGCTTCAATAAATGAAAATATTTTAAATAAGGAAGAAATTTCTAATTATATAATTACTACTTTAAAAAATAATTATCCAAGTATTTTAGAAACTAGATATAATATTAAATTAACAAGTTATGAAAATGAAGATATATTTAACTTAATTGGTAAAAGTACTAATTCTTATAAAAAAGGAATGGAACTTGATAGGGAAAGAATTTATACAATTATCATGAATGATTTAAAAGAAGGAAAAATTAAAAATATAACTTTAGATTAATGAAATAAGTATTATAAGTTAAATATTATTAGTAAAAAATATTGGTAAAAATAAAACTCCTGTGAATTTTCACAGAAGTTTTTATTTTATATTTATTCTTTAATAACTATTTTATTAGAAACACTACTAATATAACCATTATAATCAATTGTATAACTAACTGTATAAGTCTCAGCATTTTCACTTGATAAAGTTGAAACTTCTTCCATACTACTATTTAATATTTTAATAATTAAATAACTTGTTAAATCTTTATCTAAAGCTTTACCGTTTTCTTTTAAAACAACTAGGCTTCCATCATATAAATTAGCATTAATTGTATCACCTATATTTAGATAAGTAGTATTTTTACTTTTTAAAGTTAATTCATAGGAATTAGTACTTTGTAAGGTTCTACTTACTCCTGATGACATACTATTAGATGTTCCTTTATAACCTGCTTTTAAAGTATAAGTTCCTTTATAGTCATCTAAATCATCGACTGTATAACTTGTTTTAGTTGTAAATCCTATTTCTTTATTATTGAAGTAAACATAATAACCAAATACTCCATCAGTTATATAACCAGGATCACTTACTTTGTTCCAAGAAAGATATACTTTTTTATTTTTATAGTTAACACTGAAATTAGTTGGATTTTCTAATTTAGAATATTTAGTTGAATATTCAGTTGGTTCTGTTCCTTTTTTAAATAATTCGTAAACTATTTGATCACTTGGAGTATTAGTACTAGCTAGAAGAGGAGGGTTAGAACCTCTTTCAACTCCAATTTTCACAACACTTGATGGCATTTCAAAATCAGATCCATCATGATTAAAACCAGCATTTGCTAAAGCATTAAATAGGATAGCTCTTTGAATTGTTGCTGGATTCCAATGTAGGGCACGTTCAGGATGTTCTTTATCAAGTGATTTATAGCCATACCACATGGCAATTACAGTTTTATTAGTATAACCCATAACCCAAGCATCACTAATGGCATCACTTGGTAATCCTGGGTAATTTTTCCAAGTATTAGCAGGGAAGTTAGTAGTACCAGTTTTAGCAGCAAAATTGTCAGTTATTTTATAAACAGCACTACGCATACGCCATTCTTTAGCAGCGACATCTTTTAAAACATCAGTTATCATATAAGCGGTGGAATCACTTATTATTTGTTTAGTTTCATTTGAGTTTTCAATGGTTTCACCGGTTGATCTGATAACAATTTTAGAAACTAAATATGGTTCTGTATATTTACCACCGTTTGAAAATATTTGATAGGCTCCAGCCATTTGCATAGGATTTGCTCCATTAAATGAACCAATTGCATGAGCTTCATGAATAGTATTACCACTTATTTCTGGAGTAATTCCAACACTTGTTACTAATTCAATTATTTTTTTCTTATCAACTTGTTGGAAAGCCTTTAAAGCAGGAACGTTTCTAGAATCGGATAGGGCATATCTTAAAGTGATTAAGCCTTTATGTTGGCTATCCCAGTTAGTTATTTCTTTACCACCTGTATAAGTGTAATAGGAATCATCAAATAAAGTATAGGTAGACCAATTATTATATTCAATACCAGGACCATAATCAAATAGAGGTTTAGCAGTTGAACCAATTTGTCTTTTTATATCGGTTGCAAAGTTATATACTTTTTGATCAGTACTTCTACTTGCAAGAATTGCTTCAACTTTACCAGTTTGAGAGTCAAGTACAACAGCACCAGCTTGAACATAATCATCTATCCATTTATAAGATTTACCAGCTATTATATCGTTTATTCCATCTTGTTTTTTTCTATTCATATTAGTATAGATTAACATAGAAGTTTTATTAGGATCTAAACCATATTTTTCTTCAATTTCATCAAGTAATGTATCAATATAACCTTGATAAGCACTTTGATTTAAACTTTTATAAGTAAGTAAGGAAGAAACAGGAATACTATTTGCCATATCAGCTTCTTCTTTAGTAATATAACCATGTCTTACCATTAAATTTAAAACTGTTTTACGACGTTTTTCAGCTCTTTCTGGGTATTTATATGGATTATAAGATCCAGGTGCTTGATACATTCCAGCAAGAAGGGAAGCCTCAGCTAAATTAAGTTCACTTGAAGATTTACCAAAATAAGTTTGACTTGCTTCTTCAACTCCCCAAGCATCTCCTAAGTTATGGTTATTTATATAAAATTCAATTATTTGTTCCTTAGTATAATTTTTTTCGAGTTTAAAAACAGCTAAATAAATATCAGTAAATTTTCTAATAATACCTTTAATACCGGTACTAGTTGTATCAGTAAAATTATTTTTAATAACTTGCATTGAGATAGTAGAACCACCTCCAGCATCATCTTGACCTAATAACTGTTTAATAGCAGCTTTAGAGAATCTAGCAATATCAACACCATTATGTTGGAAAAATCTTGAATCTTCTGTTGCAATTAAAGCATCAATAAATACTTCAGCAACATCATCATATTCAACATTTTCTCTTTTTTGTTTACCAAGTTTTGCAAATTCATTACCATCACTATCATATAAAATAGTTGATTCTTTATATTTTAATTTTTCAGGATCAAATTTACCACTAGCACTTCTGGCAATATAAACAAAGAATGCTCCCGCAGAAACAACTCCAATAATTGCAAACACTAAAAATATAATTAAAATAGTTTTTAAAATCTTTCTTTGCTTATTCTTCTTTTTAGTTGCATCTAAAAGTCTTGCAAATCCTAAAATAATTATTAAACCAATAAAAGCAACAATAGCTATTTCTTTACCATATAATAGATAAAAAGCAATAGTTGTTACTACTAAAACAGCTAAGGAAATTATTAAACTATTATTAAGTTTGATTTTTTTATCAACTTTATTATTTATGTTCTTTATGTTTTTACTATTATTTTTATTAATATTTTTACCATTTTTTTTCATGATAACCTCCATATTTTATCAATTATTTCTAAATAATCGATTCTTTTTAATAATTTTTCTTTTATCAAATAACCTTTTTCTTTTATATAATCAATCTCTACATTACTTTTTTTAATATTATCAATATATTCTAGAAAATCACTTGCCATTAATAAGTAAGTTTCTCCTAAATTAGTAAATCTAATTATTAAAAAACAAATTCCACCCTGACTTAAAATATTTCTTAAATGTTTTATTTGATGAGGATGAATATTACTTATAGGAAAACCTTTAATATTTTTTGTTTCTTTAGCTTCAAAATCGATATAAAATCCTTTATATATACCATTATAATCAGTAGTAGATGGTTCACTATAATAAGCTTCTTTAATAACTCTGTTACCACTCTCGTTATAACTTGCCTTCACTACTTTAATAGGAGTAGGCTTTTTATAAATAAAAGCAATATTATTTTCAATATAATAAGAATTAGTCATATTTAAATCATTTTCTAAATTCATACCTCGATTCTTATATATAATGTTTTTTTCAATTGTCTTCTTTTTAATTCCATTTGGGTAATTCATAACATCACCATTAAATTATACTATATATTTTTATTTTTTTCTACTAATTTTCTTTAATTGAAAAGTTTTATGTCAATAATTTGTATAAATATATGAGAAAAAAATATTTTAAAATACTTTTATTACTTTAGTTTAATTAGTTTTTTTTAGACTAATTCTTTTTTTTCTTTTATTTTTTCCTAAGTAAAATGTATTGACATTAGATAAAAAAATCTTTAAAATGAAATTAGATATTATGTTTTAGTTTTTTAATTTAATATATATAGATTTATTATTATACTTAATTTAAGACATAGTCCAAACCGTGGTATTCGGGGATTGCTATTTAGAAAAATACTAGGAAGGAATTTAAAATGGATAATATTTTAATTAACATTTTGTATGTCCTTAGTGGAATAGTTGTAGGTTTAGTAGGTACTATAATTGTTTACAATATTAGAGGTAATTCACTTCAAAAAAAGAAAGAATTAATAACTGAAAGTGCCAAAAAAGAAGCTGATAAAATGAAAAGAGATTCTATTTTAGAAGCTAAAGAGGAAATGCACAAGTTAAAAATGGAAACAGATAAGGAGATAAAAGAAAAAAAACAAGAATTGAAAGAAACAGAAAATCGTTTAACTCAAAGAGAAACTAATATGGATAAACGTGATCTTTTATTTCAAAAAAGAGAAGAAGCTTTGGATGAACGTGAAACTAAAATTACTAATAAACAAGCCGCTATTTTAGAAGAACAAGCAAAAGTTGAAGAAATTAAAAATGAACAAATTAAAGTTTTACAAGATTTATCAGGAATATCAAGAGAAGAAGCTAAAACTTTAGTTATGGAAAAAGTTAAAGAGTCTATATCTCTTGAAATTGCTAATTATATTAAAGAAAGAGAAACTGATGCTAAGTTAGAATGTGATAAAAAAGCAAGAGAAATGTTAGTTTTAGCTATGCAAAGATATGCAGCTGATGTTAGTGAGGAACAAACAGTTACAGTTGTTTCTTTACCGAATGATGAAATGAAAGGAAGAATTATTGGTAGAGAGGGAAGAAATATAAGAACGATTGAAGCTATAACAGGAGTTGATTTAATTATTGATGATACTCCAGAAGCAGTCGTATTATCAAGTTTTGATCCTTTAAGGAGAGAAATTGCTAGAGTAACTTTGGAGACTCTTATTAAAGATGGAAGAATTCATCCAACAAGGATAGAAGAATTATATGATAAGACTTGTAAAGATATTAATCAAAAAATAATTGAATATGGAGAAAATGCCTTATTTCGTTTAGGATTAACTAAAATGGATCCTAAGTTAGTAGAAACCATTGGTAAACTTTATTTTCGAACTAGTTATGGTCAAAATGCTTTAAATCATTCAATAGAGGTAGCTGAACTTGCTGGAGTTTTAGCAGGTGAACTCGGAGAAAATGTAAATCTTGCTAAAAGAGCTGGACTTTTACATGACATTGGAAAAGCTATTGATCATGAAACAGAAGGTAGTCATGTTGAACTTGGGGTAGAACTTGCGAAAAAGTATCATGAACCAAAAGAAATAATAAATGCTATTGCTTCTCATCATGGGGATGTTGAACCTAATTATGTTATTTCTACTATTGTTGCTATTTGTGATTCATTATCAGCTTCTCGCCCAGGTGCTAGAAATGATTCTTTAGAAAATTATTTAAAACGTTTAGAACAACTAGAAAAAGTAACAGTTGATATTCCAGGAATTGACAAAACCTTTGCTGTTCAAGCTGGACGTGAATTAAGAGTTATTGTAAAACCAGAATGTGTTGATGATTTAACAAGTTATAAAATTGCAAGGGAAGTTAAAGAAAAAATTGAAAAAGAAATGCAATATCCTGGAACAATTAAAATAACGGTTATAAGAGAGGTTAGAGCACAAGAAGAAGCTAAATAGTTTCTTCTTTTGTTAAGGGGGATTATGGAAACTAAAGAAATATATTTAATTATAAAAAATGACAAAAATTATTTAAAAAAATTTACTTCTTTGCAAGAATTAGATGAATTTTTTAAAGATTTTGAAACCGAGGAAGAATTTTTAAAATATTATAATTTTAAAAGTGATAGTGCAGTTTTAGCTTATTATGTTGACACATCAAAAATTAATTTTATTGATTTAATTTATAAATATGATAATAACATAGATATTAATCATTGCTTAAATGAAATAGATGCAATAATTAATGCAGTTGATTTAACTTTAAAAGATAAAACTAGTTATAATGAAAATGATTTAAAAACTTATTTGTATTTTTTACATAAGAAAAAGTATATTTTAAGTTTAGAAGAAAAAAATTATTTGAAAAAATATATAATATCAAGAAATTCTAAATATAAAAAATCATTTTTAGCTTGTCTTAAAAGAAGATTTTTAGCTAATCAAGAACTTATTATTTTAAGAAGAAGAACTTATTCTTCAAGATTACTTGATACTAGTACTAAGAAAATAAAAAGTAAAAAAAAGATTAAATAGCATTTATTTAATCGTTTTTCCATGATATAATTTTAATAGTTTGGAGGTTATATGTATAAAATAATGGATGGAAATGAAGCATGTAGTTATGTTTCATATAATTTTACAGAGTTAGCAGGTATTTATCCAATTACTCCTAGTAGTCCTATGGCTGAAATAGTTGATAAGGATAGTTGTGATAAAACTAATTTTTTTGGTTCTAAAGTTAAAGTTGTAGAGATGCAAAGTGAGGCTGGGGCAATAGGTTTGGTGCATGGTAGTTTATTATCAGGTGTTTTAACAACAACTTATACAGCCAGTCAAGGCTTACTTTTAATGATACCTAATATGTATAAAATAGCAGGGGAAGGATTACCAATGGTTATGCATGTTGCAGCAAGAAGTTTAGCAACACATGCTTTATCAATTATGGGAGATCATCAAGATGTTTATGCTACAAGATCAACAGGTTTTGCAATTCTTGCAAATAGTTCACCTCAAGAAGTTATGGATTTAACTAGTGTTGCTCATTTATCTGCTATTAAAGGACACGTTCCCTTTTTAAATTTCTTTGATGGTTTTAGAACTAGTCATGAACTACAAAAAGTAGAACTTATTGATTTAAAAAAAGTTTCTAAATTAATTGATAAAAAAGAATTACAAAAATTTCGAAATGGGGGAATTAATATAGATAATCCTCATACCTTTGGAACATGCCAGATGGATGATGTTTATTTTCAATATGCTGAGGCTAAAAATAAATTCTATGATAACTTACCAGATATTGTAAATGATTACATGGAAGAAATTAATAATATAACTGGTAAAAATTATAAACCATTTAATTATTATGGTAGTCCAACAGCTAAATCTATTATTGTTGCTATGGGTAGTGTTTGTGAAACTATTAAAGAAACGATTGATTATTTAAATAGTCAAGGACTTGATTATGGACTTATCGAAGTACATTTATATAGACCTTTTTCAAGTAAATATTTATTGAAAGTATTACCTCAAAGTGTTAAAAAAATTGCTGTTTTAGATAGAACCAAAGAAAATGGTAGTAATGCTCCTTTATATTTAGATATTTCAAACTTTGTTAAAGAAAACAAACTTGATATGGAAGTATATGGGGGAAGATATGGTTTATCGGGAAAAGATACTAATCCAAGTCATATTAAAACAGTTTATGATTATTTGAGTAATGGTAAGATATTTAATAACTTTACCATTGGTATAATTGATGATGTTACTAATTTAAGTTTAAAAACTACTAAATTTAAAGTACCAAGTAAAAACTATGAAATGTTAATTTATGGTTTTGGATCTGATGGAATGGTTTCCGCTTCTAAAGATATTATTAAGATAACTGGAACTGGTAGTAAAGCTTTTGTTCAAGGCTACTTTGAATATGATTCTAAAAAATCAGGAGGAGTAACTATTAGTCATTTAAGATTTGGTAATAGTCCAATTAGATCAACTTATTATGTTACAATGGCTAATACTTTAGTTGTTACTAAAGATAGTTATATTGGTAAATTTGATATGTTATCAAAAGTAAAAGAAAATGGAATGTTTATTTTAAATACTGAAAGAACTAAAGAAGAAGTACTTGAGTTATTACCAAATAAAGATAAAGATATAATTAAGAAAAATAAAATTAAATTTTATATAATAAATGCTTCTAAAATAGCCGATGAAGTTGGTCTTCCTGGTAAAATTAGTTCAATTATGGAAACTTTAATTTTTAAACTTTGTCATATAATTGATTTTAATTATGCTGAAGGAGAAATCAAAAGTAGTTTAGAAAAGAAATTTAAAAATAAAGGTAATAATATTTTAGAAAAGAATTTAGAAGCTATTAAATTAGTTGATAATTATGAAGAAGTAGTTATTACTGGGGTAATACCAAATACTGATACTAAGAAAGAAGAAATGACTATTTTTGAAGTTTTACAAAAAAGAATGGGAGATAAAATACCAGTTTCTTCCTTTGTTGATAACTATAACGGAATGACTCCTCCTATTTCAAGTTCTCTTGAAAGAAGATATACATCAAGTGTTGCTCCTTGTTATGATAAGAATAATTGTATAAGTTGTAATATGTGTTCTTTTGTTTGTCCTCATGCTGTTATTAGACCTTATTTGTTATCAAATGAAGAATACGAAGCAGCGCCAGAGTATGTTAGAGAAAGATGCATCGATACTTCAATTAAAAGTAAAATCTATAAATTTACGATTGCTATTAATGTTGCTAATTGTACTGGATGTGGTTTATGCATAAATGCTTGTCCTGGTAAAAAAGGTAATAAAGCTTTAAATTTTATGGATATTAAAAAATTATTAACGGATAAAGAACAAAAAAGATTTGAGTATTTAGAAAAGAATATTGGAGAAAAAGATGTTTTAGATAAATTTAGTGTAAAAGGAAGTCAATTTGTAAAACCTAAATTTATGTATCCAGGTGCTTGTAGTGGTTGTGGAGAAACCCCTTATTTAAAACTAATGACTCAGTTATTTGGTTCTAACTTAGTTGTTGCAAATGCAACAGGTTGTTCTTCAATTTATTCAGCATCTTATCCTTCAATGGCTTATAATGTTCCATGGGCAAACTCTTTATTTGAAGATAATGCTGAGTTTGGTCTTGGTATGTGTGTTGCTGATTTAACTTTAAAAGAACATATAAAAGACATTGTTAAAGAAAAAATAAAAGATGCAAATGATGAAGAAATTGAAGTGTTTGATGAATATTTAGCTAGTCCTAAGGAAAATAGTTTAAAATTATATAACTATGTAATGTCTTCAAAAGATAAAGATTTAATGCCTTATAAAAACTTTATTAAAGATAAAACTTTCTTTATTGTTGGTGGAGATGGTTGGGCTTATGATATAGGTTTTTCTGGAATTGATCATGTTTTATCAAATAACTACAATGTTAATATTTTAGTTCTTGATACCGAGGTTTATTCTAATACCGGTGGTCAAGCTAGTAAATCAAGTCAGATAGGATCAGTTTCTAAATTTGCCAGTCATGGAAAATATAATAATAAAAAAGATTTAACTAAGATAGCTTTAACATATAAAAATGCTTATGTAGCAACAATTAGTTTAGGTTATAATATGAATCAAGCCATTAAAGCTTTCAAAGAAGCTGTTGAATTTGAGGGACCAAGTATCATTATTGCGTATTCTCCTTGTATTGCTCATGGTATTTTAAAAGGAATGAATAACTCCATTGAAGAAGAAAAACTTGCATGTGAATCTGGTTATTTTCCATTATTTAGATATAATCCTAAAAAAGGCATGATGCTTGATAGTAAAGCTGATTTTACTAAATATTATGAATTTATTGCTGGAGAAGATAGATATCGTACTTTAAAGAAGATAAATCCAGATGATTATAAAGAACTATTAGAAATGAATATGGAAAATGCTAAAGATAGATATGAATATTTAGAAAATTTAGTTAAAGAAGAAAAAAATGAAGAATAATTTTCTTCTTTTTCTATACAAAAAAGTGTAAAGTATTAAAATTATATAATATTGAAATAGTATTTTTTTACCAGTAGTGTTACAATTATTTTGAGATTTTTAATTTAATATAGATTAAAAATTTATAAGAAATGGATGATAAATATGAAATATAAAAAAATAATAACTATAATATTACTAGTTTTAATAAATTTACTTATCTGTTTTTTATTATTACCTAAAGTAAAAATAGATAAAACTATAATTAATTATAATAGTAGTATAACTTATAAAGTAAAAGCATCTAATATTTTAGGTGATAAAACTAAATATATTAAAGTTAGTGATAATATAAATAATAAAGTTCTTGGTAATTATCAAGTTGAAGTTAAAATTAATTACTTATTTTATCATTTTAATAAATATTTTGATATTAAAGTAGTAGATGATACTAAACCTAGTATTTCTTTAGTTGGTAATAATCCAACTTATGTTTGTCCTGGTAAGGAATATATAGAAGAAGGGTTTACAGCTACAGATGATTATGATGGTGATATTACTGATAAAGTAAATGCTATAAAAAATAATAATTCTATTATTTATAAGGTTGAAGATAGTTCTTCTAATAAAGAAGAAATTATAAGAAATATTATATTTGAAGATAGAGATACTCCGATTATTACTTTAACAGGAGGGAATAATATAGTCATTTATAAAAATGATAAATATGTTGAAAAAGGTTATATAGCAAGTGATAAATGTGATGGTGATATTACTAATAAAGTTGAAATAAGTGGAAATGTTGATTCTAGTAAAATAGGAGAATATTCTCTTGAATATAAAGTAATTGATAATAGCGGTAATGAAACTACAGTTAAAAGAATAGTTGTTGTTAAAGAAAGACCAAGAGGGGTGGTTTATTTAACATTTGATGATGGACCTAGTTATTTAACAAATAAAATTTTAGATATTTTAGATGAAGAAAAAGTTAAAGCAACATTTTTTGTAATTAAAGGCGATAATTATGTAAAAAGAGCATATGATAGTGGTCATACAATAGCTTTACATACTTCTAGTCATAATTATAGTTATGTCTATGCAAGTGAAACTAATTATTTTAAAGATTTAAATAAGGTTAGTGATAGTGTTTACAATACAATTGGTGTTAGATGTAAAATAATAAGATTTCCTGGAGGAAGTTCTAATACTATTAGTAGACGTTATAATAAAGAAATTATGTCAAGATTAACAAAAGAAGTTTCTAATCAGGGATATATATATTTTGATTGGAATGTTGATTCTAATGATGCTGGTGGTGATGGGGGAAACAGTAATAAAATATATAATAATGTTATAAAAGGATTATCATATAATAAAACTAATATTGTTCTTATGCATGATTCAGCAAGTCATGTAGCAACTGTTAATGCTTTAAAAAGTATTATTAAATATGGTAAAAACAATGGTTATACTTTTAAAGCTATTACTAGTGATACCCAAGTAGTAAGACATAAAGTTAATAATTAATTATGTATTTAAAAAATAAAATTTATAAGCTTAAAAATAGGATAGGCAATTAATACTTGCAATTTATACCGCTTTATGGTATAATATGAACCGTTAAGTTGTTAAGGGGGAATAATTATGAAGATTAAAAAATATTTAATGTTAGTTATAGCTTTATTTGGATTTAGCTTTTTAGATGTTAAAGCTAGTGCTCCAAATACTATAACTTTAAAGCCAAAATCTAGTATGTATTATTATTCAGAAAAGAATAAGACTGATTATATTAGTGGTTATAACTTTTATCGTAAAGAATTAACTGATGGAACTTATGCTTATTGTGCTAGTAATATTACTACTAAAACACCAGGTGGTATGACTTTAAAATTAGCATCAGAAAATAAGGATATGGGACTTGATTATTTAATTAGAAATGGCTATCCTAATAAAAGTATTACAGGTGATAGTAAGAAAGATTATTATGTAACTCAAGCTGCTATTTGGGAGTATTTTGATAAAACAAGAGGAAGTAATAACTGGAAAAATACAACTTTTAATAGTTCATCTACTGGGTTAAAGAAAAATGTTTATACTTTAGTTCAAGGAGCTTTAGCAGCTAGAAATAACACTTATTCAGAACCAGCAATTAATATTACTTATGCAAGTGATAAAATGACTATAAATGGAGATTACTTTGTAAGTGTACCAATTAATGTTAATTTAACTAATACAACTGGAACTTATAATTTGACTTTAAAAAATGCTCCTAAAGGAACTATTACTAAAAAAACTGATAATGGAGGATTTCAAGTATATGTACCTGTTCAAAAGGGAGATAATTTAGGATCTGTAACTGTTACTGTTAGTGCAACTGGAGTTATTAAAAAAACTTATATCTATACATCAAATGATAGTAGATATCAAGATATAATTCCAATGCCATATGAAGAACAAAAAGAAATTAGTAAAGAAATAACACTTCATTATGAATCAAAAGTAACAAAAGTAAAAATAAGTAAACAAGATATTACAACTAAAAAAGAATTACCTGGAGCAACACTTGTTGTAAAAGATAAAAACAATAAAGAAGTAGCAAAATGGGTATCAACTAATGAACCACATTATATTGAAGGATTAGAACCAGGTGAATATACTCTAACCGAAATAATTGCTCCAAAAGGTTATGTTTTAAGCAAAGAAACTGTTAAATTTACGGTTAAAAATGACGGAAGTGTAACAACTGCTGTTATGTATAATTCAAAAACAACAAAAGTAAAAATAAGTAAACAAGATATTACAACAAAAAAAGAATTACCTGGAGCAACACTTGTTGTAAAGGATAAAAATAATAAAGAAGTAGCAAAATGGGTATCAACAACTGAACCACATTATATTGAAGGACTAGAACCAGGTGAATATACTCTAACCGAAATAATTGCTCCAAAAGGTTATGTTTTAAGCAAAGAAACCGTTAAATTTACGGTTAAAAATGACGGAAGTGTAACAACTGCTATTATGTATAACACTAAAATAACTAAAGTAAAAATAAGCAAACAAGATATTACAACTAAGGAAGAAGTAGCCGGAGCAACACTTGTTATAAAAGATAAAAATAATAAAGAAATTGATAAATGGGTATCAACAACTGAACCACATTATATTGAAGGACTAGAACCAGGTGAATATACTCTAACCGAAATAATTGCTCCAAAAGGTTATGTTTTAAGCAAAGAAACCGTTAAATTTACGGTTAAAAATGACGGAAGTGTAACAACTGCTATTATGTATAACACTAAAATAACTAAAGTAAAAATAAGCAAACAAGATATTACAACTAAGGAAGAAGTAGCCGGAGCAACACTTGTTATAAAAGATAAAAATAATAAAGAAATTGATAAATGGGTATCAACAACTGAACCACATTGTATTGAAGGACTAGAACCAGGTGAATATACTCTAACCGAAATAATTGCTCCAAAAGGTTATATTTTAAGTAAAGAAACTGTTAAATTTACGGTTAAGGCTGATGGAACTGTAACCGAAGCAGTTATGTATAACACCAAAACAACAATTACTAAAATAAGCAAGAAAGATGCTACTACCAAAGAAGAGTTAGCCGGAGCAACCCTTGTTATAAAAGATAAAAATAATAAAGAAATTGATAAATGGGTATCAACAACTGAACCACATTATATTGAAGGATTAGAGCCAGGTGAATACACTTTAACCGAAATAATTGCACCAGATGGTTATGTTTTAAGTAAAGAAACAATTACCTTTACTGTTAAAGATGACGGAAGCGTAACTGAAGCAGTTATGTATAACACTTTATATGATGTACCTATAACTGATTTAAATGTTAGTCAAACAATGATAATTGTTGCTGTATCATTAATTATCTTAGGATTAGGAATGGTTTTCTATCGTGCAAAATTTTCAAAATAAAGTTATTTCAATAATTAGTACTTTATTAATAGTCGCAGGTATAATTATTTTAACTAATAATTATTTCAACGAAAAACTAAGTAATGCTTATTCTTATATGAATAATTTATTACTTATTAAAGAACAAGAAGAAATATATGATATTCCAGAAGAAGTAGACAACTTAGATGAGTCTACTTCTTCTTTGGAAAACGAAACCGAGACTAAAGAGTACGTTGATCCTTATGAAAACTACTATATTGGTAGTATAGAAATTCCTAAGATTAATTTAAATAAAGGTTTTACAGAACTTGGTTCACCTTACAATACTGTTAATAAAAACGTAGAAGTAGTTAAAAACTCTTCTTATCCTAATGTTAAAAATGGTAACTTTATTTTAGCAGCTCATTCAGGAAATAGTTACCTTGCTTATTTTAGAAATTTATATCAGTTAAATCTTGGTGATTATGCTTATGTTAATTATAAAAATCATAAATACACTTATAAAATAGTTAATATCTATGAACAAGAAAAAACTGGTAAAATAGCAATATATAGAAATCTTAATAAAAATACCTTAACTTTAGTTACTTGTACTAAAGATAGTCGTACTAAACAAACAATTTATATATTAGAACTTGAAAGTGTTGTTAATATCTAAAAAAATAAATAGAGGGGGGAGATATAATGATACAAACAAGTATTTTTGAACAATTTGATATGTTTTTTAAACTATTTATGAATCAAACAAATAAACTTATAATACTTCTTATATCAGCTTTAATATTATTTTTTCTAATACTTGCTAATAAGTTTCATAATAAAGTTTTTAAAATAATATTTTCACTTATTTATGTATCAATAATAGGTTATTTAATTTATATGTATTATGACAAAATATTTAGTTTATTTGATTATTTTATGGATAATTTAATTTTACTTTTATTTTTTCCAAATCTTGCTGTTTATATTTTTATTGTAGTACTTGTTAATGTTTTAATAATTAGATCAACTTTTTCTAAAGAAGATAAAGTTATTAAAAAAAGTATAAATATTATTTTCTTTCTTTTATTTAATATTATCTTTTATTTCATTATAAATAATATTATTACTAATCAAATAAATGTTTATGAACAATTAAATATATATACAAATAGCGAATTATTAAACTTAATAGAATTAAACATGCAATTATTTTTAATTTGGTTATTAGTTTTAGTAATTTTAAAAGTAATTAATTATATTAATAAATATTTAGATAAAGTAAAAGAAAATAAAAATATTTTGGTTGAAAATGAAATCACAGCTAAAGAACTTAAAAATGCTAATAGTTTTACTAAATATAATGATTATTTAGATATAATGCCAGTTAAAAAACAAAACAAATTTGTATTTGAAATTAATTCAGAATTACCTAAAAATGATGAAATTATTAATATTAAGCCTCAAGAATTATCAAAGACTATAATTGAAGATATAAAACCTCAAGAGTTATCTGAAAACATTATTGAAGAAGTAAAACCACGAGTTGCTTTTGAAGAGCCAACTTTAAAAAGAATTAAGAAAACTAAGGTTGATGTTCATGATAAATTCAAAGATAATGAAATTAATAATATTTTAACTGATATTTATGATAATTCTAAAACTAATTCTTTTGAAGAACCTAAAATACCAACTCTTGATGAAGTATTAAAAAATAATTCTTGTAAAAAAGCTATAGTTGAACCTAGCTATGCTACTTTTAAACCTATAGAAAATGAAATTGATTTAAGTTCATATGATAATATTTTTTCTAATTATCAAACACCTGATGAAGAATTTGAAAATAATATGGATCAAGTATTTAGTACCAACAACAATTACTTAGAGAAACTTTTATATGATGTTGAAAACTTAAGAAATAATCAAGATGATAAAAATAGTATTCAAGATATTTATTTTAAAATAAAAACTCATCAAAATGAGTTAAGTTTAAATGATTATAATTATTTAATTAATCGTTTATTAGAAATTAAAAATAGTTAATTTTTCATAATTTTATTTATAAATACTAAACATGTATCAATTAAAAAAATAATTAAAATAATAATTGTTATATGGTTTGGTATTTTTTTTATAATATTTATATTAAAGAAAGGATGTAAATATTTAATAATAAAAGTAGCTAATAAACCCCAATAAATAGCATAATCAAGACAAATATATTTACCTAGATGATATTTATGATTTTGATAGTTCCATTTATCTATTTTAAGTAATAAATGAATTAAAGAACCACCTATCCATTCAATTGTAGTTGTTATTACAGCAAAACTAAGATAACATAAAATTATTGTAATAATATTATTAGGTAAAATAGTAGTTAATTTATTAAATAATAAAATACAAGGAAGTATACCAAAGCCATATACTAAAGTATAAGGACCATAAAAAATACTACTATGTTGATTAGTATTAGATACTTTATAAACAACACTTTCCATAATAAAACCTAGTAAGGAATAAAACATAATTAAATTAAAATAATACATATATCACCTGTTAAATATATGTAAATTTTTTTTAAATATTTGTCTTTTTTTTCTATTTAGTATAGAATATTAATATAAAGGTTATCATAAAAGGAGGAAAAGTGATAATTTAGCGCCAGAACCTGTTGGTTGACGAGGTTTAATGTTATCGAATATTTCGGCGGATACATTAACGGGTGGTACTCGTAAGATATATTATAAAAAATAAAATCAAGATTATAACAAAAAATATATCGACTAGAAGGAGATTTATGTGTGGAATAATAGGATATAATGGAAAAGAAAATGCTATTCCAATTTTAATAGAAGGTTTAAAAAGTCTTGAATATAGAGGATATGATTCAAGTGGAATAGCTTATTTTACCAATAATAAAATAAGAATATTTAAAGAACAAGGAAGAATTGGCGAATTAGAAAAAATATTAGTTTCAGATGATACTAATATAGGTATAGGTCATACTAGATGGGCAACTCATGGAAGACCTAATAATATAAATGCTCATCCTCATAAAGTAGGAAATGTTACGCTAGTTCATAATGGAATAATTGAAAATTATCATGAATTAAAAGAAGAGTTATTAAAAAAAGGTTATACTTTTAAAAGTGAAACAGATACTGAAGTAGCAACTGCTTTAATAGATGATTTAATTAAATGTAAAGAAAATATTATAAGTGGCTTAGATAAACTTAAAAATATTCTTAAAGGAAGTTATGCTTTTGCTATTCTTTTTGACTTTGATCCTGATAATATCTATGCTCTTAGATATGGAAGTCCTTTAATAGTTGCTGAAAGTAGTATAGGTAATTTTATAGCAAGTGATATACCAGCTATTTTAAAATATACAAAAAATTATTATTTAATAGATGATAGTATAGCAGTTATTACTAAAGATAAAATTAAATTTTATTTAAATAATCAAGAGATTTCTAAAGAAATGTTAACTTTTAATCATGATATAATGTCTGCTACTAAAGGAGGATATAGTCATTTCATGTTAAAAGAGATAAATGAAGAACCTGAATTAGTAGATAAATATTTAAAATATTATTTAAACAATTTAGAACTTATTCCAAGTATTAGTAAATATAAAAAAATATATATTGTTGCCTGTGGATCAGCATATCATGCTAGTTTAATAGGTTCTTATTTAATTGAAAAGTATTTAAATATTGAAACTAAAGTAGAACTTGCTAGTGAATTTCGTTATAAAAAGAATTTTTTGAAAAAAGATGATTTAGTTATATTAGTTTCCCAATCAGGAGAAACTGCTGATACCATTGCTTCTTTAAGACTTGCAAAAGATGAGAAAATAAAAACTCTTGGAATAGTTAATGTTGTAGGATCAACTATAGCTAGAGAAAGTCAAGAAGTAATTTATATAAATGCAGGATGTGAAATAGCTGTTGCAACAACAAAAGCCTTTACTCTTCAAGTATTAACTTTTAGTATGTTAATATACAAAGAATTACTTAAAATAGATTATGAATTAAGTAAAGAAGTTTTAAATGATTATAATAAATTAAGTCAAGAAATAAGAAAACTTATTAATATAGATTATAAAGATATAGTAAATAAAATTAGTAAACATAAAGATGTATTTTTTATAGGAAGATTAATAGATTATTGTTTAGCTTTAGAAGGATCTTTAAAACTAAAAGAAATTTCATATATTCATTCAGAGACTTATGCAGCAGGAGAACTTAAGCATGGAACTATTTCTTTAATAGAAGAGAATACTCCCGTTATTAGCGTTTTAACTGATAAATCTATTTATGAAAAAACAATTAGTAATATTAAAGAGACTAAAGCAAGAGGAGCTTATTCTTTAGTAATTAAAAGAGAATGTTTAAATATAGCAAGTGATGTTTATGATGATTTAGTAGAAATACCTGATTTAAGTGATTTAACAACATGTGTTTTAAGTGTTGTACCTATGCAATTATTAGCTTATTATGTTGCTCTTAATTTAGGATATGATATTGATAAACCAAGAAATTTAGCTAAAAGTGTTACAGTTGAATAATTAAGAAAACTAGTAATTATTAAAAAAATTATTAGTTTTTTTCATAAGTAATTTATTTACTAAAAAATAAAAATTTGGTATAATATGCTAGTAAGTGAGGTCAAGATGGAACTAAAAGATGTAAAGGGTATTGGAAGTAAAAGCTTAAGCTTATTAAATAAATTAGGTATATACACTGTTAATGATTTAATTACTTATTATCCAGTTAGATATGATGTTTTAAAACAAACAGATTTTAATAATTTAGATGATGATATGAAAGTAATAGTTGATGGGAGAGTAGAATCAATTCCTATAGTAATAAGAATTAAAACCGGACTTAATAAAATGAACTTTAGACTTTCAGGAACAGATAGAATATTTGGAGTATCAATTTTTAATCGAGCTTTTCTAAAACAACATTTAACAATTGGAAGTAATGTAATAGTAATTGGTAAATATGATAAAGTAAAAAATATTATAACAGCAAGTGATATTAAATTAGGTAGACTTGGTAATTCGATTAAAATAGAATCAGTTTATCATTTAACAAATGGTTTGACTTCTAAAAATATTTCAACTTATGTTAATATGGCTCTTTTACAACTAGGACATGATATAGATGATTATATACCAAATTATTTGGTTGAAAAATATCAATTTCTAAGTAAGAAAATGGCTTTAAATATTATTCATAATCCAAATGAAATAGAAAAATTAAAAAGTGCTAAGATAAGGCTTAAATATGAAGAATTATTTGAGTTTATGTTTAAAATAAATTATTTAAAAAGGGAAAATACTAAATTAGATGGTATTAAAAGAAAAATATATAAAAAAGATATAGAAAGTATTTATAAATTACTACCTTTCACTTTAACAAATGATCAAAAGAAAGTAATAGAAGAAATAAGAGTTGATATGAATAGTAGTAAAAGAATGAATAGATTAATTCAAGGCGATGTAGGATCTGGTAAAACTATTGTTAGTTTAATTGCTATGTATATGAATAAATTAAGTGGTTATCAAAGTGCTCTTATGGTACCAACTGAAATACTTGCTAATCAACATTATAATAATATGAAAAATTTATTTGGTGATTTAGTTGAGGTTAAATTATTAACTGGTTCAACTTCTAAAAAAGAGAAGAATTTAATCTATGAAGGTTTATTAGATGGAACAATTGATATGGTAGTAGGTACCCATGCTTTAATTCAAGAAGATGTTAAATATCATAATTTGGGACTTGTTGTAACTGATGAACAACATAGATTTGGGGTTAATCAAAGAGAAAATTTAAAAAATAAAGGACTAACTCCTGATGTTTTATATATGAGTGCAACTCCAATTCCTAGAACCTATGCTTTAACTATATATGGTGATATGGATGTATCTACTATTAAAGAGATGCCAAAAGGAAGAAAAGAAGTTAAAACTTATGTTTTTAAAAATGATGATATGCCAAAGGTATTAAAAATGATGTATAAAGAACTTCAAGAAAATCATCAAATATATGTAATTGCTCCTTTAATTGAAGAAAGTGATAGTAGTAATTTAGTAAGTGTTAATGAACTTAAAGATAAAATGAATGTAGCTTTTGGTAAAAAATATAATATTGATATTGTTCATGGGAAAATGCCTAGTAAGATGAAAGATGAAATCATGCATAAATTTAGTTCTCATGAAATAGATATTTTAATTAGTACAACGGTAATTGAAGTTGGAATTGATGTTAAAAATGCTAGTCAAATGGTAATATTTGATGCTAATAGATTTGGACTTTCTACTCTTCATCAATTAAGAGGAAGGGTAGGAAGAGGTGAAATTGCTTCAAGTTGTATTTTAATATCTGATACTGATACTAAGAGATTACAAATACTTGAATCAACAAGTGATGGTTTTAAATTAAGCGAAGAAGATTTTAAATTAAGAGGATCAGGAGATTTATTTGGAACTAAACAAAGTGGTGATATGACTTTTAAAATTGCTAATATAAAAGAAGATTATAAAATTTTAGTTCAAGCTAATACGGATTCTTTAGAATTTTTAAATAATACTCCGGTTGATTGTTTAAAATTAAGAGATGAATTAATCAGTGCTGTAAGAAAAGACAATGTTTTAGAAAAAGAGTAGTAAAAAATAATATGTAAAATTAAAAGAAAAATATGTCAAATTAAATCTTTTCCATTGACTAATTATGAAAAATATAATAATATTTAAATGTATGGTTAAACCATACATGCACTTCACGGTTTATAGTGAGTGCATATTCAACCAAAACCCCCTGAAATCCCAGCTTCTCGGCTGGGATACTTTGTTTATAAGGGCTCCAAGCCATTTCATATATGTATTAGGTACCCAAATAGGTACCCATTTAATTTAGTTTGTCGATAATGTCGATAATTTCATTCATTTTATTTTTAAATAGATGGGAATAAGTATTTAATGTC
>CAKPFH010000023.1 GCA_934153655.1 uncultured Bacilli bacterium | reverse complement strand
GGCCAAAAAATGGGCTTTACCTAACAATTTGTTAAATAAAACCCTTGCAAATTCCAAAATTATATTTTTTTAAAAAATTTTAATATTTATTTAATCTATATAAACTAATACTTGGTTGATTAAACAATCTAACTTTATAATTATTACCAATTCCATTTGATATATACATGTTATATTCCTTATAATAATCTTTATAATATTTATTATTTGTTAATAATCCTTTATAAAAAGGTATTTTAATTTCTCCACCTAAAGTATTACCAGCTAAAGTTAAATCACATACATCTTTTATTTTATTAATATTATCAGGATCGTTTATTAAACAAATATTATAATTACTTCCATCACTTATCTTAGATGTATCTACATTATTTGAATTAAAACCAATTATTTTTATATTATCTATTTCTTTATTATAAATAATACTTTCTTTATTATCTAAAATAATAAAACTATTTTCTAAAATATCTAAGAAATTTTTATCATTTGTTCCATAGACAGCATATTTATTCATACTACTTTCTAAAGAATTAAAAAACTTAGATAAAATACTAATATCATTTTTAGTAAGTTCATAGTCTTTTCTTTTAATATTACCAGTAAAAACAATAATATCTGGTTTTAATTCATTTATTTTATTTTTTAAATTATCTAAATCTTTTTCATTAAAACTTGGATATAATAAATCACTAAATTGAACTATCTTAATTCCATGAAAACTATTTGGTAATTTATCATTTGTTATTTTTACTTCTTTTACAACTAAGTATTTAGCACCTATAAACATTGAAAAACATAAAAGAGAAAAGATAGAAACTAAAACTATACTAGTTATTTTTATAATTATTTTAGCTTTTTTTTGTCTTTTTTCTTTATCTATTTCATTTATTTTCTTTTTATTCTTTTCAAGTCTTGAATTCATACTAAATAACCTATAATAGAAATAATAGTTATAATACTATTATGTAAAACATGAAAAGTAATAGGAATAAATATATTATTTTTCTTAGTTAAAATATATGAAAATGCTCCTCCTAAAGCTCCATATGGAATTACATATAAAAAGTCATACCAAGTATTAAAACTAAATATTACATGTAAAAGTCCAAAGATAAGAGCTGACATTATAATTTTAAAATATTTATTATCAAAGATATCTCCTAAACTTTTTCTAAATATCATTTCTTCTATAAAAGGTGCTAATAAAGAAGAACTAATAAAACTTAAAAAAGGAGAAGCTTTTAACATATTTTGAACTAATACTTCATTATTCGCTTCATGAACAGGTGTTAACATACTTATTAAAATATTACTTAAACACATAATAACTAAACCAACAAACCAACATTTAAGTCCTAAATCAAAGTACTCTTTATAATTCTTTTTATAATCACTTAACATTTCTTTTAAATCCTTATAATAAATAATTATTAATATTGAAATAATTATTAAAGAACTACCAATGCTAAGTAAAACTTTCATGGAACTATTTAAAGTATTGTAATCAATATTTAATATTTCTAAAGGTATTATATAAAATAAACTACTAAATAAAAATATTAAAAAAAGACCAATAAATATAGCTATTTTTTTTAATTTTTCCTTCATTCTATCACCACTTTCAATTTTAACATAAAACCATAATAAAAAAAAGATTTTTAATCTTCTTCTGATATTAATTTTACATCTACTATTTCATCTATTTCATTTACTAAAGCTTCTTTAATACTATCATTTAAAGTAACTAACATCATAGGACAAGTAGCACAATGACCTAAAAACTTTAAATAACAAATACCATTTTCTACTTTAACAAATTCAATATTACCACCATCACTTATTAAAAATGGTCTTAATTTATCTAAAACAGTTTCTATTTTTTCTTGCATAAATACTTCCTTTCGTTATTAGTATAACAAATTTTAAATAAAAAATAAATATTTTAATATAATTAAGTAGGTGATAACTTGATCGAATTATTAAGATATTATTATTATATTATAATAGATAGAATAAGTTATAAAAATAATAATTATTATTTTAAATATCAAAATAATTATTTTTGTTTTTATAAATATAAAAGAAATTTAGATGAAATAAGTGAAATATATAATTTAAATAATTATATGTTATTTAATAATATAAAAATTAATAAAATAATTTTAAATAATAAACAAGAAATATTAACTTTTTATGAAAATAATTATTATTGTTTAGTTCTTTTAAATGTATTTGATAATAGTATTGTTGATATTAATAAAGTTTTAGAATTTAATCGATTTAAAACTAATTTAAATTTATTAAAAAGAAATAATTGGTATTATTTATGGTCAAGTAAAATAGATAATATAGAGTATTCTATTAATCATTTAAGAATTAAATATAAGTTAATTTATAATTCTATTTATTATTATATAGGTTTAGCTGAAAATGCTATTAGTTATTTAAAATTTGTAAATTTAGAAAATGATAATTTAAGTATATGTCATAGAAGGGTATTGTATAATACAACTTTAGATAGTTTTTATAATCCTTTAAATTTAATAATAGATTATAGAATAAGGGATTTAGCTGAATATATTAAATCATGTTTTTTTAAAAATAGAATGGATATTATAGAAATAATTAATTATTTAAAAAGAATTAGATTATCTAATAGTGATTATATATATTTTTATATTAGGATGCTTTTTCCTAGTTATTATTTTGATTTATATGATGATATTTTAAGTGGTAAGATTAAAGAAGAAAGTATTTTAAGTATTACAAAGATGCAAGATGATTATGAGTATTTATTGTATTCAATTTATTTAGTTATTAAAGAACATATTAATATAATAGGTATTGATTGGATTAATAAGAAATTTATTAATTAAGTTATAAGTTGATTTTGGTAATCTGCTATATTTGGTTTGACTTTTGTAAGGGTTTATGATAAGATAATGGTCAATTAAGGGAGGTTATGGAGTTTATGGGATGGTTTTTTAATGATGAATCTGATGCAAGTAAAAGCATGAGATGTTTTAATGAACATTTAAGAAATGTATGTGGAGGATGTGAAAAATTAGATCCTAATAATGAATATTATACAGGTTCAGGTTTATTTGGTGGGCATTATGAATATATGTGTTGTGAAAAAGGAGTTAGAACAAAGTGGGATGATAATAAATGTTGGAATTATAGTGCAGTTAGTCCAAGTAAAGTTGATTGTGTAGAAAGATATTATACATTTACAGGAAGAAGATATTATTACATTTTAACTGCTATTTGTAATGTTTTAGGTATTAAACAAGGCGATGGATTATTTCAAAATTTCAAAACACTTATTCAAATAGTAAGAAGTGATATAAATACAATTGATAAAGCTATTAATTATGATATTTATGGACCAATGATAGCTGATAAAATAGAACTAGATCCCAATAGAGTAGAACTTTGTAAAGATTTATTAACTAATTACTTATCAAAAGCTTTTGTTGCAATTGCTGATAATAGATTAGAAGATGCAATTTCTATTTATGAAGAAATGGTTAAATTCTTATATGCAAAATATGCAAGTAAAGAAAATTTCGAAAATATAATTGATGTAGATGTAATTGCTAAAACGAAAGTATTAGTAAAATAGAGCATAGAAATATGTTCTTTTTTAATATAAAATATTTTTATAATAATTATAAAAATAAAGTATTGTATTTATTATTTAGAGTTTGATATTATATAGACAAGAAACAAGATTTATCATTTAATATTAAATAAGTATTACATGATAATATAAAGATAATAAAAATTTGAAAAAAGGTGAACAAAATGATAATTGATAATTTAGAAAAAAATATAATTAAATCGAAAAAAATATATATGATGAGTGGACCTATTAAAAATGTTGGCTTTTCTAAAGATATTCAAGAAGAATTAAAAAAAATTTAAGAAATATTCATAAAATATCTTTTATTGCCTCATCACCTGATAATCATGAAGAAACTTTAAAATATGTTTATGGTAATTCTTCAATAATTGGTATTTTAGATTATTTAAATATGATTATTCCTTTAAATGATGTAGTAGTAAATATTGTTGATAATAAAAATAAAGAACTTGATTTAACTTCAGATATAATTTATTTACTAGGAGGAAACTATAAAACGCAACTTGCTTTTTTAAAAGAAAATAATTATTTTGAAAAATTACAAGAATACAAAGGTATTTTACTAGGCACAAGTTGTGGAGCTATGAATATAGCTAAAAAAGGATATTATTCAAAAGATAAAGAAATAAACGAAAGTTTTTTTTATGAAGGACTTGCTTTAGTAGATATTACTATTGATCCCCATTTTGATATAAATAATAAAAATCAAGTAAATAAAATTAAAAAAATGTCAATTGATAACATAATTTATGGAGTTTCAGATTTTTCAAGTATAATTATAGAAAATAATAAACTTAAATATATTGGAAAAATATATTTAGTTAAAGATGGAATAATTAAAGAATATAACTAAAAATTTAATTTTAAAATGTTTGACAAATAAATATTAAAATGATATTATCAAATTAACAAAGGAGGAAAGTATATGAAAAAGTTAATTATGAATAAAAAAATTAATTTCTTAAATGCTAGTAAAAATCTAACATCTTTTAATAATGCTTTCCTTCATCATCATCATTTTATCTATTGGTTTTAATTTGAAAAATAAGAAAGGTAAAGTGAATTAGATGAAAATTTATAAACTTTTATCTATTAAATATTGTATAATTCTAGTTTATTATATAATTAGTTTTTACTATAAAAAAATAGATAAATTAAAAAAAGAGAAAGTCATCATAATTCAAATATTATATTTAATTATTGATGACTTTTTTGTTACTATAAAAACTTCTTCTTTCTATTTACATTGTCTTTTCTAAGAAATATGAAATAAAAATATAGAAGAGAGGTTATTATGGAAGGAAGAATTAAAAATTTAAAAGAATATAAAGAATTTAGAAAAATATTTGAAATATTTAAATATTATCCATTTTATGAAGCATGGGAAGAACAAGATTTTAAGGATGAATTTTCTTATTTGAAAAATAATGGTGAAATATTTGGTTGGTATTTAAATAATGAAGAAATAATTGGCTTAGTAAGTTTAATTTATGGAGCAAAACCAAGTCATCCAGTTTCATTTTTAAATCCTGATAAAATGATGTATCTATCAGATATAGCAGTTTTAGATAAGTATAGAGGACAAGGTGTTGGTGGTAATTTATTAGATTTTGCTATTAACTATACAAATTTATTAAAATATTATGAAGCCATGTATTTAAGAACTAATTTAAATGGATCAATGTCAGAAGGAATTGCTAGATCAAGAGGTTTTGAAATAATTAGAAACAATAATAAAATTATCACTGAGGAAGTAAGTTTCCCAAGAACTAATCAAAATATTTCTGAAACAGACACAAGAAAGTTTTTGATTAAGAGGTTTTAATATGAATTATAAAGTTTTAAAAGATTTAATCTCATTTAATACAATTGAAGACAAAGAAAATAATAATATAATTAATTATATAAAAGATTATTTAGAAACTTTAAATTTTAAAGTGCAATTATTAAACTTTGCTAATAAAAAAGCTTTAGTTGCTACTTATGGGATACCTAATTTATGTTTTATAGGTCATTCTGATACAGTTAAATGTTCTAGTAATTGGAATACTAATCCTTTTGAACTTAAAATAACTGATGATAAGATGTATGGTCTTGGAGTATGTGATATGAAAGGTGGAATAGCAGCTTTTTTAGACACTTTAAAAAATATTAATTTAGATGAATTAAAAAAAGGAATTCAAATTATTATTACCTTTGATGAAGAAATAGGCTTTGAAGGTATTAAATTAATTAAAAATTCTAATGTTAAAATACCTGATAATGTTTTAATAGGAGAACCTACTAATTTAATTCCAGTTGTTGCTTGTAAAGGTTGTATGGAATATAAAGTCAAGTTTTTAGGAAAATCTGCTCATTCATCTAGACTTATATATGGTGATAATGCAATTATTAGTTGTATAAATTTTACTAAAAAATTAATTGAATTTGGTAATTCCTTAAAGAAAATTAAATCAGGTTTATTTGAAGATATTCCTTATACAACCATGAATATAGGATTAATAAATGGAGGAACAGCTATTAACATGGTTCCAGATGTATGTTATTTATCATTTGATTTTAGAACAATTTCTAAAAGTGAACAAGATAGAATTCAAAAAAATCTTGAAAAAGTATTTTTAAAATATAATTTAGAATATGAATTATATACAAATATTTATCCTTGTAAAGTAGAGAATAAAGAAGCATTAAAAAATATTGAAGCAATAACAAATAAAAAATCTATTTCCTATAGTTATGTAACAGAAGGTAATATTATAAATAAAAATAATGTAGTAATTCTAGGACCAGGTCCTGTTAGTGCTCATGAAGATAATGAATATATTGAAGTTTCTTCTTATGAAGATACTAAAAAAATATATAAAAAAATAATAGAATTTTATTGTAAATAATGCTTTAGTTAAATATTAAATTTACTTTTAATTTCTTAGTATTTCAGCTATAATAAAATTATAAAGAAGGTGATAATGTGAGTAAAAAATTAATAGCAATTGGAGGAGGAGAAAATGGAAGAATACTAGAAGATGGTACTAAAACTTTATATGAAACAGCAATAATTGATAAAGAAATAGTAAACTTAACTAATACTTTAAATCCCAATTTTTTATTTCTTGCTCATGCAATGTATTTTTCATCTTCAATTCAAGATAGTTATTTTGAAACTATGAAAAAAATATATGGAAATATGTATAATTGTAGTTGTAAACATTTAAAAACTAGTGATTTATCTAATTTAGATTTAGTTGAAAGTTTAATTAATTGGGCTGATATTATTTATATTGGTGGTGGAGATACTAAAGGAATGATAAAACTTTGGCAAGAAACTGACTTTATGAATAAATTAAAAGAGGCTTATAATAAAGAAAAAGTAATATGTGGTATTTCAGCCGGTGGTGTATGTTTTTTCAATTCTTGTAATTCAGATATAAATAATAATGAATTTGAAATAGTTGAAGGATTAAATTGGTTTGATCTTTTTATAACTCCTCATGCTAATGAAAAAGGAAGGTATGAAACAACGAAACTTCAATTACTTCAAAATAAAAAAGTAGGACTTATGTTATCTAATTTATCTGCTATAGAAATAATTGATAATGAATATAAAATACTTGTTGCTAATCCTTTAAGTTATGCCATTAAATGTTATTATAAAAATAATAAATTCCATGAAGAAAAATTAGAAATTAATAAATTTAAATCATTAAAAGAGTTATTAAATATAAAATAAAGGCTAAAAATGTGAGATTGTTCCTAGTTAAGAAAATAGTATCAAGTTAAAAGAAAAAGAGATTAGTTATTCTAAAAAAGACTTAAAAGAAAAATATGAAAAAAGAGATATGACTAATAAAAGTCATGTTGCTAAAGATTTTTTGATATAAATTTAAATTAAACGGAGGATATATGAAACTAGTAAAATGTGATTTAAATAATTGTAATGTAAATGTAGCAAATTCGATAAGAAAAGAATTTGAACTTGAAACATTTCATGGAACTAATAAATTAATAGATGATTATTTAAAAGATAATTATCAAAATATAATTGTTATTTTATATGATGGAATGGGTAAGAAAATATTAGATGATATTAATAATATTGATTATTTTAAAGATAATTTAAAAGAAGTAATTACATCTGTTCATCCAGCAACCACAACTGCTTCAACTACTAGTATGCAAACCGGTTATTTCCAGCAGAACATAATTGGCTTGGGTGGGATACATATATACCTGAACTTAAAAGAAGTGTAACCTTATATAGAAACACTTATAAAGATACTGATATTTCATGTGATATACCAGTTGGTAAAACCTATATGCCATATAAAACAATAGTAGAAGAAATAAATGAAAAAGGAAAATATAAAGCCATAGAACTTTTTCCATTTGGAGAAAATCCTTATGTTGATATAGATGATATGTTTAAAAAAATAATAGAATACTCAAGTGATAAAGCTAAAAAATATATCTATGCTTATTATACTGATCCAGATGCTTTACTTCATGAATTTGGTAATAACTCTAAAGAAGTAATAGATTGTATTAAAATGTTAAATGATAAATCAAAAGAATATATAGAAAAATTAAAAAATAGTTTAGTAATTATAACCTCCGATCATGGTCATATAGATACAGAATATTACTATCTAGAAGATTATCCTGATGTTCAAGATTTACTTGAAAATGAAACTTCTCTTGAACCAAGGTTTTGTTCTTTTCATGTAAAAAAAGATAAATTTTTAGAATTTATAAATTTGTATAACAAATATTTTAAAAATGATTTTATTTTAAAAACTAAACAAGAATTACTAGATGAAAAGTATTTAGGTGAAAACGAAAATAAAAGATTAAAAAGTACTTTAGGAGATTTTTTCTTACTTGCTAAATCTAATAAAGGTATTAAAGATAAAAGAACTTGTGAAGTAATGAAAAGTAGTCATGCTGGTATAACTGATAGAGAAATGGAAATACCATTAATAATAGTAAAGAGGTAATTATGCGAAGAATAATAAATGAATTTGTATCTAATATGCGTCCTCTTGATGGATACATAAATAAAGAAAATAAACAAATTAAAAGTATGAGTTTAATAAGAAGTAATTTACCATTTAAAATGAGTGAAACAGAAATTAATTATTTATTAACTAATCATATTAAAACTATAATTGATTTTAGAGCCAAGAAAGAAATAAATAATAAACCAAGTATTTTAAATAATAATAAATTTAATTATTATAATATTTCTTTAAAAGGTCATAAATGTCCAAAATATGAAAAAGATATTCCAAGTGGTTATATAGAAATAATTGATGATAAAGAAAAAATAAAAGAAGTATTAATGCTTATTTTAAATAGCAAAACTAATGTTTTATATCATTGTACCAGTGGTAAAGATAGAACAGGAGTTATTACTATGTTAATTATGCTAATTTTAAATTGTTATGAAAAAGATATAATAGCAGATTATTCTTTAAGCTATTCTTATATTTATGATGATATTAAAAAATTTCATGAATTAAATCCTAAATTACCTAAATTTATTGGTAATTCTAAACCAAGTTATATGATAGAAACTTTAAAACTATTTTTTAACAAATATAAAACTATTGATAATTATTTAAATTATTTAGACCTTCCAAGTAATTTTAAAGAAGAATTTCAAAAGAAGTATTTAGGTGATTTATGATTAAATTATATATAGTACGTCATGGTAAAACTAATTGGAATAAAGAAGGTATTATTCAAGGAATAACTGATATTCCCTTAAATGAAGAAGGAAGAAATGATAGTAAAAAATTAAAATCTGAAATTAACAAATTAAAGATAGATATATGTCTTTCTTCCCCTTTAAAAAGAGCTTTAGAAACAGCTAAAATAATTACAGATAGTAAGGTTATAATAGATGATTTATTAATAGAAAGAAAATTTGGTAACTATGAAGGAACAAAAGTAAATAATGATTTCTTTACTAAATATTGGAACTATCCTTTAAATTCAAGTGATAATGATGTTGAAAGTATTAAAACTTGTTTAGAAAGAGCAAGAATATTTCTAGATAAAATAAAAAAACAACATGATAATAAAACTATTTTAATAGTTACACATGGTGGTTTTATTAAAGCACTTTATTATAATATTATTGGTTATAACATAGAAACTGATTTTAATTCTTTTTATGCTACTAATACAACAATCTATAAATTTGAAATTTAAATTAACATTTATTTAATAAAACCATAATAGGAATTATTCTTTCTTTATATTCATAACATTAAGTAGTTATAGAAAATATTTATAATAGTTATAAAAATAAAGTATTTTATTTTTATAAGTGATTATTCTATAATTTAATTGGAGGGAGTTATGGATATAAATGAAATTAAATATTATTATGATTTAATTAGTGAGTATACTTTGAAGTTAGAAAATAATAAGTTAAGTATTTCAGATTTAGAAAATATTAAAAAGAAAATTAAATACTTAGAAAGTATGATTGATGTATACTTTAAAATAGTATTTAAACTAGGTAGTATTCTTGATTATAATGAATTATATAAAAAAGGTTTTAATGAAAGTGATATTTTAAACTTTAAAAGAAGTGATGATAAATACTTAGAAAATTGTTTAAAAACTTTAAAAGATAATAAAGAAAATCATGATTATATGTTTGGTTATCCTGCTAATATGGTTGATTTTAGTTATTTTACTAAATACTTAAAATATTTAGAAACTAAACTATATTATATGAATAATTGTGGTGATCCCAAGGAAATTGGTAATTACTTAATGGATAATAAGAAAAATGAGTTAGCTATTATTGAGATGTTTAAGAAGAATTTAAATCTTACTGATTATAGTGGCTATATAACAACAGGAGGAACCGAAGGAAATATTCAAGGAATAAATCTTGGCTTTTTAAAATATCCGAATGGAACTCTTTATTATTCAAAAGATGCTCATTACAGCATTTTAAAAGCAAATTATCAAAATAAAGAAGAAATTAATACAGTTAATTCTAAAATTGATGTTAATTCTTTACTAGAAAAAATTGTTTTAAATTATAAAAAAAATAAATCTCCAGCAATTATCGTTTTAACCTATGGAACTACCAAAACTGGTAGTATTGATAACATTGAATTAATTAAAAATACTTTAACTAGTTTAAATATACCTTTTTATATCCATGTTGATGCAGCTTTATATGGGGGTATTCCAAGTAATCAAGTTAATAGTCCAAGATTAGATTTTAATACTTTAGATGTTGATTCTATTTCAATTAGTATGCATAAGTATTTAGGAGTTTCTAGAACTAATGGAGTTTTATTACTAAAAGAAACTATAAAAGATAATTATATTGATTATATAGGACAAAATGATACAACTTTATCAGGTTCAAGAGACTTCTTAGCTTTTTCAACTTATCAAATAGTAAATGAAATGTTTAATAGATGTGATAAATTTGCATATATTAATAATATAATATATTTTACTAACTTATTAAAAAATAATGAAATTAAATATATGAAAGGTAATAACTTAGGAAATATTTTTATAGTTGAAAAACCAAGTGATGAAATATGTAAAAAATATCAATTAGCAACTTTTACTGAAAATGATAAAGAATATGCTCATATAATAATATTTCCATTTCATCAAAAAGAAGTTATGGAAGAATTAATAAATGATTTAAAAAAGACAAAAAAATTAATAAAAGAATAAATTTTACTTGATTTAATAAAGATAAATGTTATACTTATATTAACAAAAATTAAGAGGTGAGTTATGGAAAAAATAATATTAACAGGTGATAGACCAACAGGTAAACTTCATTTAGGTCATTATGTTGGATCAATTAAAAAAAGACTTGAAATGCAAAGCTTAGGTGATTATTCTAAAATGTATGTTATGATAGCTGATAGTCAAGCCCTAACAGATAATTTTGATAATCCTGATAAAATAAGAGATAGTATCAAAGAAATTATCCTTGATTATTTAGCAGTTGGACTTGATCCTAAGAAAGTTGTTTTCTTTATTCAATCTATGATTCCTGAGTTAACTGAATATACATTTTATTATTTAAATTTAGTATCTCTTGCAAGACTTGAAAGAAATCCAACTGTTAAAAGTGAACTTACACAAAAGGAATTTCGAAATAATATTCCTATGGGATTCTTGTGCTATCCAGTAAGTCAGGCAGCTGATATTACTTTATTTAGAGCAACCGATATTCCAGTTGGTGTTGATCAATTACCAATGCTTGAACAAACTAATGAAATAGTACGTAAATTTAATAGTTTGTATGGTAGTACTTTAGTTGAATGTAAAGCTCTTTTACCAGATAATGAAACATGTTTTCGTTTACCAGGAACTGATGGTAAAAATAAAATGAGTAAATCTTTAGGAAATTGTATTTACTTATCTGATAGTGAAGAAGAATTAAGAGAAAAAGTAAGAAGTATGTATACTGATCCAGATCACATAAAAGTATCAGATCCAGGTAAAGTAGAAGGAAATGTTGTATTTACTTATTTAGATGCTTTTGCAGATAGTGAATCCTTTAAAAAATATTGTAATGACTACGAAAGCTTAGATGAACTTAAAAAAGCTTATCAAAAAGGTGGAGTAGGAGATATGTACATTAAAAAAATCTTATTTAATATTTTAAATGAGTTCTTAACACCTATTAGAGCAAGAAGAGAAGAATATAAAAAAGATATGGATAATGTCATGGAAATTCTAAAAAAAGGAACAGAAGAAGCAAGAAGTGTTGCTAAAGAAAATTTAGCTAAGTTTAAAAAAGCTTTAAGAATAGATTATTTTGATTAAATCAAAATAATTTCTAGGGATATAGTTTAATGGTAAAATACTGGTCTCCAAAACCGTAGATGTTGGTTCGATTCCTACTATCCCTGCCAATAAGGAGAAATATGTTTAATATAAATAAAAAAAATAACTACAACTTATCATGGCTTAATGTATGGATTTAGTTCATACATTCTTTGTCGTTATTTAATTGGTATTAAACATTAAATAAAAGGTATGTATGAAATTTATACATACTTTTTTTTCATACTAAAAAGGAGGAAATAAATATGTATGGAGAATTTGGTGGCATGTATGTAGATGACGTGCTAAAAGAAAGATTAATAGAACTAGAAAATAGTTTTAAAGAAGTTAAGAAAGATAAAGAATTTAAAAAAGAATATCTTTCATATTTAAAAGAATATGTAGGAAGACCTAGTAATTTATATTATGCTAAAAACTTAACTAATTCTCTTGGAGGAGCTAAAATCTATTTAAAAAGAGAAGATATGAATTTTTGTGGTAGTCATAAAATTAATAATGCTCTAGGTCAAATATTATTAGCTAGAAAAATGGGAAAAACTCATATAATAGCCGAAACGGGGGCAGGAAGTCATGGAGTTGCTGTTAGTACGGTTTGTGCTTTATTTAAAATGAAATGTACTATTTTCATGGGAAGCGTTGATATTAAAAGACAACAAAGAAATGTTTTAAAAATGAAAATGTTAGGTAGCAAGGTAGTAGCAGTTAGCAAGGGAACAAGAACTTTAAAAGAAGCGGTAGATGAAGCATTTTCTTATTATAGTAAAAATCCTGATACTTATTACTTAGTTGGTTCAACGGTTGGACCTAGTCCTTATCCAGAAATTGTTAGTTATTTTCAAGAAATAATTGGAATTGAAGCAAGAAGACAAATTCTTAAAAAAGAGAAAAAACTACCAACCGCTCTTGTTGCTTGTTGTGGAGGAGGAAGTAATAGTCTTGGTTTATTTAAAGCTTTCTTAAAAGATGATGTAAGATTAATCGGAATAGAAGCTGGAGGAGATAATATAAGACATGCCAGTAGTATTAAAGAAAACAATATTGGAATACTTCATGGAATGAAAACCTATGTTTTAAACCATGATGCCTATTCCATATCAGCTGGCTTGGACTACCCAGGAATTGGACCAATTCATGCTTATTTATATCAAACCAAAAGACTAGAAATTAAAACTATAACTGACAAGGAAGCAATTCATGCTTTTAAAATCTTAGTTAAAGAAGAAGGAATAATACCAGCTCTTGAAAGTTCTCATGCCTTAAGCTATGCTATAAAACTTGCTAAAACTTTAAAAAAAGATGATATCATTATAGTTAATTTATCAGGTAATGGAGAAAAAGACTTGGATTTAGTTTTAAAAAAATAAAGATCAAATAAAAAAAGAAAATAAACTTAATTTACTTTCTTATAATTATGGATACTTCTTTTAATAGCTTCTTCCATAAAAGTATTAATTAAATTATGTTTATTTTCTTCAATTTTCTCAATAAAAGTTTTAAGCCTTTCTAAGGTTTCTAAACTTAAATTAGAAATACAATGTTGAATATATCTAATATCATTTAAATTAAGCAAAGTATGATATATTCCTTCTTCATCTTTACTTTCCAAATCATCAATAAACTTATTAGCATTATTTAAATAAGCAAGTTGGGAATCTAAAATTATTTTCCTTAAAACTTCAATATTATCATCAAGAGTTAATATTTCCGTATCATCATCAGTTTTCTTAGCATCATCACTTTTTTTACTTTCATTAACTATTTCATCATCATCAATTATTTCATTTGTTTCATTTTTTCTTAAAACTTTAAATTTATCACCAGTTAAATTAATAGCTTTAGCATCTTTAAAAAGAACATTAGAATAATTAAAATCAATTATTTCATATTGATTATTAACGATATTTAAATAACTATTATCAAGATAATTATTAGAAACTAAATCTTTAATTAAATCAATTAATTCTTGACTATAAAGATCATTTTTATAATATTTATTTACAAAGTTAATTAAACTCTCATAATTATTATTTTTTAAATCATTTATAATACTATCAACATCATATAAATTTCTAAGAGGTATTAAACAATTAATAATAGCATTTATAACTTTATCTTTCATTCTAAAACCTCTATTTCTTCATTTTTAACATCATTTATTATTTTTAATAATAAAGTTAAGTCTTTTAAACTTAATTTACTTAAATCAATACTTTCTAAAATATCAAGCATTACTAACACCTCTATTCTATGATAAGTATAACAAAAAAAATATATTTTGTAAATTAAATTACATATATTTTATTATGAAAAGAAAAGTCTTAAAATTATTTATTTTAATTATAATTATTATTATAATAGCTTTAATTTTATTAGTAGTTTTAAGTAATAAAGTTATGCCTTTATATATGAGTTATGCAAAAGAAGAAATGAAAAGGGTAGTAACAACAGTTATTAATAAATCTATTACAGAAGAAATTACTAATGAACTTGAAATTGATTCTTTGTTTATTTTAAAAAAAGAAAGTAATGAAACTATTATAGTTGATTTTGATCCAGTTATTGTAAATAGAATTATGTCTAAGATAAGTGATTTAGTTTATAATAATTTAGAATTAATTAGTAAGAAAGATGAAGATACTTTAAAAAAATATAATTTGGATAATAGTATATTTTATATACCAAGTGGTTCTATTTTTAATACAGTTGCTTTAAATAATTTAGGTCCTAAGATACCAATTAATATGGAGATGATTTCATCAGTTAATCCAAATATTAAAACTGAGGTAACGGAGTATGGCATTAATAATTCTTTAATTGAAGTTTATATTCATGTAATAGTTGATTTTAAAATGGTTTTACCAATGTATTCTAATACAATGCAAGTAGTTGTAGTTGTACCTTTAGCAGTTAAATTAATTCAAGGAAATGTTCCTAAGTATTATCAAAGAGGAAGTCCTTCTAGTACTTTATTTTTTTATGAATAAAAGATACTCTTAAATAAGTTCAAGGGTATCTTTTTGAGGTTTTATTTCAGTTGTATTAGGTGTTACTTTAGGACTTGGAGTTACAGTTGTTGAAGTTACATGGGTTGGGGTTATAGGAATTGTTGTTGGTTGTCTTTTAGTAATAGGTTTACTTCCATCTTCTTCTTTATAACTTAAAGTTGAATTGGTAAAACTAGAACCATTAGTAATGGATTCTAATTTAAAGTTAGGAGATGAAGTCATAATATCTTCAGAGTATTTATTATCAAGTTCATTATCAATAGCAACGTTTTTATATATTTCCTCAAAAGTTGTAATTCCAGCTAATACTTTTTCTAGTCCATCTTGAAGCATGGTTGTTACATCTTTTGTGTAAACTAATTCTTTTAGTTTTTCTCTTGGTAAATCTTTATCGTTTATAGCATTTCTAATTTCATCATTTAGCATTAAAACTTCATGAATAGCAATACGACCATAATAACCATTTCGACAATTATCACAATGACCATTTACATCATTTATTTCATTTACATCTTTACCAAGAATTTCTTTGAAAACAATTTTTTCATAAGGAGTAGTAGGACGAAGTTTACGACAATGTGGACATAATCTTCTAGCAAGTTTTTGAGAAATGATTCCAGTTAGAGCACTAGAAAGTAAATATCTTTCAACATCCATATCCAGTAGACGTTCAATGGTTGATAATGAGTTGTTGGTGTGAATTGTTGAAAAAACTAAGTGTCCAGTAATAGAGGCACGAACCGCAATTTGAGCAGTTTCAGAATCACGAATTTCTCCAATTAAAATAATATTTGGGTCTTGTCTTAAAATACTACGTAAAACTCGACCAAAAGTAAGACCAATTTCTGAGTTTACCTGAACTTGGTTAATTCCTTCAATATTCATTTCTATTGGGTCTTCTACAGTAATTATATTGGTGTCTTCTTTATTTAAATGTTGAAGCATGGTATAAACTGTTGTTGATTTACCAGTACCAGTAGCTCCTGTTACTAAAATTATTCCATTAGGAACTTCAATCATTTTCTTTAATTTTTCAAGATTTTTTTCTGTTAAACCAAGAGAATTCAAACCTTCGGCACTTTTAGAGTAATCTAAAATACGAATAACTATTTTTTCCCCTAAGTTAGTATTTAAAGATGATACACGCATATCTAAATCAATTCCATTAATAACATCTTTAATAGCCCCATCTTGAGGTAATCTTGACTCAGTTATATTCATACCAGATATTAATTTAATACGGGTAGTTAAATTCTTTTGATAAGCTAAAGGAACAATTGTATGATCTTGTAAAACTCCATCAATTCTAAGACGAACTTTTAAACCTTTTTCACAAGGATCAAAGTGAATATCACTTGCTCTTTTACTAGCAGCATAAATAATCATATTATTAACAATATTAGCAATTTCATCATTTTTATAATCGTATTCTACCATTTTGCACCTCTTTATTCATATTTATTATCTTATTCTATAAAAGTATTATAACCTATTTTTTTAAAATTAGGAAGACTTTTTGTAAAATATCTAGATTTTTAAATAAAGATTTTATATAATAAAATTGAGGTGAGAAAAAATTACTAAGAAAGACTTAGTTAATTTAATAAGTATGGATATAGAATTAAAAAAAGCTTTACAAAAAGAAAAGAAAAGACAAAGAGAAAATATTGAATTAATAGCATCAGAGAATTATGCTTCTAAAGCTGTTAGAGAATTACAAGGAAGTATTTTAACTAATAAATATGCTGAAGGTTATCCTGGTAAGAGATATTATGGAGGTTGTGAATACGTTGATATTTTCGAATTAAAAGCTATTGAATATGCTAAAAAAATATTTAATGTTAAATATGCTAATGTACAACCTCATTCAGGAAGTAGTGCTAATATGGCAGTTTATCGAGCTCTTTTAAATCATGGAGATACGGTAATGGGTTTAAATCTTGCTGATGGAGGACATTTAACTCATGGTTATTCCCTAAACTTTAGTGGAACGGATTATAAAATAGTTGATTACAAATTAAATCCTGATACCGAAGTATTAGACTATGATGAAATTGAAAAAATTGCTCTTAAAGAAAAACCTAAAATGATTATTGCTGGTGCTAGTGCTTATCCAAGAAAAATTGACTTTAAAAAATTTAGAGAAATATGTGATAAAGTAGGAGCTTATCTAATGGTAGATATGGCTCATATTGCTGGTCTTGTGGCAGCTGGATTACATGAAAATCCTTGTTTATATGCTGATGTTGTAACTAGTACAACCCATAAAACTTTAAGAGGACCAAGAGGTGGTTTAATCTTAACAAATGATGAAGAAATAAGTAAAAAAATCGATAAAGTAATATTCCCAGGTATACAAGGTGGACCTTTAATGCATGTAATAGCAGCTAAAGCTGAATGTTTCTATGAAGCTATGCAACCAGAATTTAAAGATTATCAAAAGCAAGTAATAAAAAATATTAAAGCTATGGCAGATATATTTATTAAAAATAAAGTAAAACTAATTTCAGATGGAACAGATAATCATTTAATTCTTGTAGATGTTTATAATTCCTTTGGAATAACTGGAAAAGAAGCTGAAATATTACTTGATAAAATTCATATAACTGTTAATAAAAATACTATTCCAAAAGAAACTTTATCACCATTTAAAGCTAGTGGTATTAGAATAGGATCTCCTGCTATGACAACTCGTGGTTTAAAAGAAAAAGACTTTGAAGAAATAGCTAGTATTATTATAAATGTGTTAAAAAATAAAGATAATAAAGAAATATTAAAACAAGAGAAAAAGCATGTTTTAGAAATTACTAAAAAATACCCTTTAATTTAGCAATTTTTAATATTGCTTTTTTTCTAAAAAAAGTTAAACTATAGTTAAGGTAGGTAAGGAGGTGTAGTGTGAAAAAAGTTTTAACAGTAATAGGTGGTTTATTTCTAGGTTTAGTAATAGTAGTTGCAATAATTCTTATAGTAACATCATTAACATCAAAAAAATTAGTTTGTAAATCAAATGAAGGTAATATAACTATTATGTATAATGATAAAACTATAACTGGTTATACAGCTAAAGGTATAACATATGATATGGATGGTCAAAAACAAATAGCTGAGCAAATTGGAATTGAATCTTATATTACGCAATTTGAATCTTGGTTTAAAACTAATACAACAGGAAGTTGTACTAAGTAAGTAATAACTATCAACAAATAATTGTTGGTAGTTTTTCTTAAACTATTTTGGTTATTCTACTAGTCTTTTCTTTTCTTTTATGATAAAATACTATCAGTTTGGAAGTGGTTAGTTTGAAAATAAAATATGATTTAATTAAGAAAGAAGAAAATACTTCAGCAAGGCTTGGTAAAATAGAAACAAATTATGGAACCTATGAAACTCCTATGTTTATGTCAGTTGGAACTCGTGCTAGTGTTAAAGGCATATCACCTGATGAACTTTATGCTATTAATAGTGGAATAATACTTGCTAATACTTATCATTTATGGTTAAGACCAGGTGAAGATTTAATTGCTAAAGCTGGTGGTCTTCATAAATTTATGAACTATAATGGTCCTATTTTAACTGATAGCGGAGGTTTTCAAGTTTTTTCTCTTGCTCGTCCTAAAGATATAGACGAAGAAGGAGTTAAATTTAAAAGTCATATTGATGGAACAAAGTTATTTTTAACTCCTGAAAAAAGTATTGCTATTCAGAATAAATTAGATAGTGATATTGCTATGTCTTTTGATGAATGTATAAGTTATCCTAAAGAATATGACTATGTAAAAAGAAGCGTTTTAAGAACAATTAGATGGGCTGAAAGAGGTAAAAAAGCTTTTAATAATGAAAGACAATCTTTATTTGGGATTGTTCAAGGTGGGGACTATGAAGATTTAAGAAAAATGTGTGCTGAAAGCCTTGTAAAACTAGATTTTGATGGTTATGCAATTGGAGGAACCAGTGTTGGGGAGCCAAAAGAAGTAATGTATAAAATGGTTGAATACTCAACTAAGTATTTACCGAATGACAAGGTCAGATATTTAATGGGAGTAGGAGATCCAATTGATATAATTGAAGGAGTAATTCGTGGTGTTGATATATTTGATTGTGTTTTGCCAACAAGAATTGCTAGACATGGAAATGCTTTTACAAAATATGGTAAAATTAATTTAAAAAATGCTAAGTATAAAGAAGATTTTACTCCTCTTGAAGAAAACTGTGATTGCTATGCTTGTAAAAATTTTACTAAAGCTTATATTAGACATTTAATAACTCTTGATGAAATGTTTGGAGCAAGACTTTTGTCTATTCATAATTTAAGATTTTTAATCAGATTAACCGAAGATTTAAGAGAGACGATAAAAAATGATAATATTTTAGAGTATCGAGATAACTTTATTAAAAATTATTATCAAGGAGCATCTTATTTAAATTATAAAACGAAAGGACAAGATGATTATGACAAAAATAGTAAATGAATTAACTAAAGAAATAAAAGATGAAATAGAAAATGATAATTTAGTAATATTTCCAACTGAAACTGTTTATGGAATAGGAGCAAATGCTTTATCTGAAAATGCTGTCAATAAAATATTTGAAGTAAAAACCAGAGCTAAAAATAATCCTCTAATAGTTCATTTAAAAGATAAAAAGGAAATTAGTAAATATGCTTATATTTCAAATAGTATTGAACAAAAATTAATCGATGCTTTCATGCCAGGACCATTTACTATTATTTTAAAAAAGAAAAGTATTATTCCAAATGTGGTAACGGCTAATATGGATAGTGTTGGTATTCGTATTCCAATAGATGAAATGGCTCATAACTTTTTAAATTTTGTAGATGTTCCCATAGCAGCCCCAAGTGCTAATATTTCCGGTAAACCAAGTGGAACCAAAGTTCTAGATATTAAAGACGAATTTGATGGTTTGGTAAATATAATAATTGATCATGGAGAATCAACAATTGGTCTTGAATCAACTGTTGTAAAAGTAATAGATGGTACTCCTACAATTTTAAGACCTGGTTTTATTACTAAAGAAGACATTATTGCTTTAATAGGATCTTGTAATATTGCTCCCGGTGTATTAGAAAAATTATCTAATAATGAAAAAGTAGAAAGCCCAGGAATGTTATATAGACACTATGCTCCTAAAACTAATTGTATTTTAGTTTACAATGAAAACCTTGCTACTTTAAAAGAAATAATTAAAAGAAATATGATTGATAAAACTATAATAATTGGTTCAAATAAATTAAAAGATATTCCCTGTTATAAATTCATTAATTACGGAGAAACTTTACCAGAAATATCACATAACATCTTTTCACTTTTAAGACTAGCTGATACTTATCAAGGTAATTTAATAATAATAGAAGGAGTAAAAAAAGAAGGACTAGGTCTTGCTATTATGAATAGATTAATTAGAACTTCTAGTTTTAACTATATTGATAAATGAAAATAATAAAATATATAAAAGTTTCTAAATCTAAATATAAAATAATTTTAGAAGATAATGAAACTATTACTTTATATGAAGATGTAATTTTAAAATATGAATTATTATTAAAAAAAGAAATAATTGATTTAAATAGTATTCTAGAATTTAATAAAAAATATGAATTATATGATAAAGTACTTAGTTATATAAATAAAAAAATTAGATGTGAAAGAGAAATAATAACTTATTTAAAAAAATATACAACAGATGATAACTTAATAAATGAAATTATTTTAAAATTAAAAAGTAATAATGTTTTAAATGAAGAAACCTATATTACAAGTTTTATTCATGATAAAATCTATCTTACTTTAGATGGACCAGTTAAAATTAAAAATGATTTACTTAATTTAGGATTTGATGAAGACATGGTAATTGATAATTTAAAAGTATTTGATCAAAATTTAATTGAAGAAAGAATAAATAAATATTTAAATAAGCAAGTAAAAATTAATAAAAAAAGCAACTATATTTTTAAAAATAAGATGCTTCTTAATTTACTTAATTTAGGTTATACTAAAGAAGATATTACTAGATGTTTAGATAATATTAGTTTAGATGACACATCATCATACGAAAAAGAAAAAGAAAAGTTATATAAAAAATATGAAAAGAAATATTCAGGTTATGAACTTGATATAATAGTAAAAAGAAAATTATATGAAAAAGGATATTTTAAATAAATAATTTAAATTATCTTTTTTATTTCACTAAAGTTCACCTTTTTAGTCTTTTTAATTCCATATAAAATAAGATATTTAAAAATAAAAAAATATCTTTTTAAATTTGATAAAAGTATTACATTATATATGGAAGGAGAAATA
>CAKPFH010000022.1 GCA_934153655.1 uncultured Bacilli bacterium | reverse complement strand
TAAAATTATATTAGAATATTGGGACAAAATAATAGGAGTGAGAAAATGAAAAATAAGAAAGCATTTTTAATTTTAAGTATAATAGTAATCTTAATATTAACTTTAGGTTTAACATATGCCTTAACTAAATATGTTAAATTTAGTAGTAATAATATAAGTATAACAGGTGATATTTATTTAAAATTAAATGGAAGTAATCAAATTAATTTAACTAATATGTATCCTATGACAAAAGATGAAGCTTTAAAATTAGATAACAATAGTTTTAATTTTACTATTACAGGTAAGAATACTAGTAATAAAACTATTTACTATGGTATTTCACTTGAAAGTTCTGGAACTATAAAAGATAGTGATATATCAGTTTACTTAGAAGAAAATAATAATGTTTTAGTAGATGGTTTAAGATTTCAAAGTTTTAAAGATAATCCAATTTATATAGATACAATTATTGGCAATACAACGGAAGAATTTACTAAAAATTATACTTTAAGAGTTTGGTTAAGAGAAAATCTGTTAATAAGTGATACAGAAAGTAATGCTGATTATACAACTGATGAATGGGCTAATTCTTCTATTAGTTTAAAGTTAAAAGTAGATGGAGATTTAAATTATAAACAAGTTCCTTTAAAAATAGAAACAAATAATACTTATGTTGAAAATAATAAAAGTTATTTTTTAGCAACTGTATCTAACTATTTAAATACTTCTGAAGAAGGAGAACTACTTGATACCATTGATAAGATGAATTTAACTATTAATAATACTAACAATAATGTTTTATTTACTTATAAAGATAGTTTAGGAAATGTTAATAATACTAAACAAGAAAATTTAAATTTATCATATGATTTTAATAAAAAGCAAAGTGTGCAAGTTCAAGTATTTATGGAAAGTATAAATGATGCTAACCAAGAAACTGATATAATAGTTAAATCTACTAAAAATAATGAAGAAGTATATACTTTGGTTCAAAAAGTGAAAATAAATGGAAATAATTTCTGTTTAAATAATGGTTTTACCAAATTATCAGATTGTTTACTTGCAAGTGAAGCATTTAGTAGTAGTGTAGAAGTTGCTAAAACCGCGATTAGTAATAAAGGTTCAGTTAATTTAAATGATACAGCTCCAAGTTATACTTATGTTGAAAATATTACTACAAATGTTAACGATGCTTTTTCAGCAAATGGTTATAAATTTTATTTTGGAGATTCCTATGAATTTAACACTATAACTGGAACATTTAAAATATATAATAAAGATGGAAGTAGTATTAAAGAAGATATTTTAAGTGATACTTATAAAAATTATTATACTTGTGGAGTAACAGGTATTGGATATTTAAGTTGTAATACTATATATAAAATAAATACAACAAGGGTAAATGGTACAATTTCTACAATTACAAATGGTGATAAGATAACTTATAAAGTAGCATCTAGTTTAAAAAGTGAGCAAGGATTATATAAGACAACTGATGATTTTGGTTCAACATATTTCTTTCGTGGTGATGTAACTAATAATAATGTGTATTTTGGTGGATTTTACTGGAAAGTAGTAAGAATAAATGGAGATGGAACAATTAGACTTATATATAATGGAACAATTCCTAATGCAATTGGTAATGCTACATCAATCAATAATACTAGTTATCAATATAATTTAAGATATCCAGATCCGGCTTATGTAGGTTATATGTATGGCAATAATTTTTCTTCAAGCGAAGTTATAAGTAAAGAAACAATTTATACAGATTTTACAGTTTTGACAAAATACTATTTTGCTGATAGTTATGAATATGATACAACAAATAAAGTTTTTAAATTAAAAATGTCAGATACTTCAAAAGAAATGGCTTATGGAACCATGAATGAAATGAAAGATAAATTTAGTGAATATCCATATACTTGTGTATTAACTAGTAGTGCCGGTACTTGTCAAGTATTAAGAAAAATAAATCGCATAAATCCAAATAATGAAAAACAAGTATATGCAAATTATATATCCTATCCATCTGTTAGTTATGAGGCAATACGTGAAAATACAGCAGATAGTAATGCAAAAAAAGTAATTGATAATTGGTATAAAACAAATATAGTAGATAAAAATTTAAGTAGTTATATTGCTGATAATTATTTTTGTAATGATCGAAGTTTAGCAACAAATAATGATAGTGATGGGCATAATTTAGTACCAGCAACACTTTTTTCTCCTTATAAAAGATTGTATAGTGATTCTAATAAATCAGCCACTTTAACTTGTGAAAAAATGGATAAATTTAGTGTCTCAACAAATATTGGTAATGGAAAATTAACGTATCCAATTGCTTTAATAACCGCTGATGAACTTGCTTTATCAGGTATTAGATATGCAGTTAAAAATTTAAATAATTTTTTAGAGGCTAATGTTTATTATTTTACTATGTCGCCATCTTATTTTGGTAGAAATGGCGTTATAGCCAGAGTTTTTGGAATGGGAACGAATGGTGTTTTATATGATTGGATTTCTGTTGATAGCGGACGTGGCATTAGACCAGTTATCAATTTAAATTCTAATGTTTCAATGACAAGTGGCGATGGAACTATGGAAAATCCCTATAAAATTTCTTAAATATTAAAAAAACTTAGATAAAAATAAAGTTTTATTTATTCTAAGTAGGCCTTATCAAACTAATAATAAAATAAAAATATATGATAATTTTTAAAAGTTATTTTTCTTTGAAAGATAATTTTTTTTTACCATTTTTCTAGTTAATCTTTCTAAATATTTAGTATAAGGATAAAAAACTATAATTGATAAGAAATTAAATAAAGTATGAATTAAGGCTATATGATAAGAATTTATTTTTAAATATAAAAATCTTACTTTTAGAAAATAGAAAATAAAATATATTATCATAAAAATAATTGTTCCAAGTAAATTATATAAAAGATTAAAGATACTTACCATTTTAGCATCTTTTTTAGTATTAATACTTCCAAGTATTCCAGTTATACTACTACCAATATTCTCTCCTAAAATAATTGGAATACTATTTAAATAAGTAATACTACCAGTTTTAGTAATAGTTTGTAAAATAGCAACCGTTGCCGCACTTGAACCTATTATACTAGTTAAAATAATACCTAAAAGTATTCCTAGAAAAGGATTATTTAAAATAATTAATAAACTTTTAAACCAAGAATAGTTCATGATAGGAGTTAAACTATTATTTAACATTTTAAGACCAAGTAAAAAGAAAGTTAAACCAAGTAAAGTATTACTTTTATCTATTTTATTTTTTAAAAAGAAAATTAAACCAAGTAAAATAAAAATGGGAGTATAGAAAGTTGGATTTAAAAAGACTAAGAAATTATTAGTATTTATAAAAGAAGTTAACCAAGAAGTAAAACAAGTACCTAAATTAGAACCCATAATAATACCAAGAGTATTTGAAAAATCAATTAAATTAGAATTAACAAAACTAAGAGTTAAAATAGTTACTATTCCTGAACTTTGAATAATAATTGTTAAAATAGTACCTAAAATAATACCTTTAAACTTGGTATTTGTGTATTTAATTAATAAATTTTTTACTTTTTCATTTACTAAATTACTAATTCCTTTGGAAAATAATTGAATTCCGTAAATAAAAATACAAATACTTAAAATAAACTCTAAAATTATACTCATATTATTATCTATTTTATTATTTGAAAAAAAATTCATTTTATTAGACAAAATTTGTCGTTTTATTTTTGCAAATTCTAAATTTAATAATTATAATAGTAAGTCATAAAAGAGAAGAGTATAATTTGAATATTTGAAAAAAGTAATAATAAAATTAATATAGGGTGGTTTTATGGATATAAAAGAACTTAAAAAATTAAATCGAAAAGAATTACTAGAAATATTATTAGAACAAGCTAAAGTAATTGAAAAATTAGAAAATGATTTAGATGAAGCTAAGGAAGAATTGAGAACTAAAAAAATTACTATTGCTGAATCTGGTTCTATTGCTGAGGCTACCTTAAAATTAAGTAAAATATTTGAACATGCCCAAAAGGTTGCTGATGATTATGTTAATACGGTTATTGAAAATAATAAAAAATATGAATTAAATGTTTTTGATGGAGTTCAAAAGGAACTTGACTATATAGAAAAAAATAATCCTAAATTATCTAAAGCAATTAAAAAGTCTAGGAGAAGAAAAGCATCATGTTCAAGATAGAGATTAAAAAAAAATTAAGTGGTGGTAAGTTAAATAAAAGCAAAAAGAAAAAAGATAATTTAGAAGTAGTTAAAAAATATAAGTTAAGTGATATAGAAAATGAGTTAAAAAGAGAAAGTTATAAATCAAAATATTTTAAAGTTTTGCAAAGTACTATTTATGTTTTGATAATAATTGCTGCAATGGCTGCTTTAATTGCAACTTTAATAATGCCAGTTATTGAAATATCAGGGGATTCCATGAAACCTATTTTAAATGAAGGAGAAATAGTTGTAACTATTAAAAATAAAAATTTACATACAGGAGATATGGTTGCTTTTTATCAAGGTAATAAGATACTTGTTAAAAGAGTAATAGCAGGAGCTGGTAGTTTTGTTAATATTGATAATGAAGGCAATGTATTTGTAAATGGAAAAGAATTAGAAGAAGAATATGTTAAGAATAAGAATTTAGGGGAAGGGGATATTAAATATCCTTATCAAGTGCCAGATGGAGAATGGTTTTTTCTAAGTGATGATAGAAATAACTTAAATGATTCAAGAAATTCTTTAATAGGATCAGTTAAAAATGATAATATCATCGGAAAAGTAATTTTTAGAGTATGGCCACTTAATAAATTTAAAATATTTTAAGGAGGGTTTATGAAGAAAATAATTAGAAGTACTTTTATTATTTTTCTATGTTTAATAATTATTTTACCAATGTTTATAAGTGCTAGTACAACTAATCAAATAGATTATGTTGGAGGAGAAACTGTAAGCAGTGATGATATGGTTAGAATTAGTAAAACTATCGAACATAAAGAAGGAGATTTAGAAAATTATTTTGATATTACTTTAAAGGTTGAGACTAAAAATATTGCGGAGGAGCCAAGCTTAGATATAGTAATTGTTATGGATATTTCTAATACTATGACATATAAAATAGGAACTGATACTAAAACAAGAATAGAAGCTGCTAAAGAAGCAAGTAATAAGTTTATTGATGAATTACTTAAACATTCAAAAGCAAATCCAAACATTAGTCGTAGAATTGGCTTTGTTGCTTTTAATACAAGTTCTTATAAAGTATTTGAATTACAAGAATGTAAAACAGAAGCTGATGCAACTAAGTTAAAAAATTTAATTGCCAGCGAAACCAAAAGACTTATAGAAAATGCTCAAGAAAAGGGAAATGAAGCAGAAAGATTTACTAATATTGAAGCTGGTTTAAAAATGGCTAATGATATGTTAAATACCAAGGCAAGTTTTAAACATATTGTGTTCTTGTCAGATGGATTTCCTACAACTTATATAAAAAGTGATTATACCGGTTATAATCCTTATACACCTAATGCTGGAAATTCTAGTGAAGGTAGTTTCTTTGATGAAGTAAGAAAAAAAGCTTGTTCATATGGTACAAGTTATAGTGATAGAGCTGCAATCAAAGCAAGAAAAATGGCTACTAAAGTTAAGAATAATGGTATTAACATTTATTCTATTGGGGTTGATGTTGGTGGTCAAACAATTAAAATGTATGTTGATCAAACAAGTGGTGTTGATAAGGAAGGTAAACCATATAACTATTCAGTAGTAGATAGAACATCAACAACATATGAAATTGGAAGTGATAGTAGTTCTGATGCATATAAAAACTGGCTTAAAAATAAAATAGGTTCAGGTCATTATTATGATGCTAATGATCCAACTGGTTTAACCAATAAATTTGAGGAAATATTTCAAAAAATAATTAAAATGTCAGAGGCTGCTTGGGTAATTGAAGATCCTATGAATAATTCAAGTAATGAGAATAAGTTTATTGAATTTGTTGGTTTATATGATGATAAAAATATTTTAAAAGATAGTATAACTAATGGTAATCCAAATGAAAGTGATACAGCAAATTATTCAAATGATACTTTAAAATGGGATTTAAAAAAATCTACCTATACAGGACCTACTAAAACAATTATTAATGGTAAAGAAGTTGAAATATATACTTACGAAGTAAAATACCGAGTAAGATTAAAAAATGAAGCAAGTGGTTTTATTGTCCAAAATCCTTATGAAACAAATGGAGAAACTAAATTAACTTATTTAGTTAAAAAAACAAATTCTGCTGATGAACAGAAAACTATAACTTTTAAAAATCCTAAAGTTCATGGTTATTTAGGCGAATTAAATTTAATTAAATTGAATAAATTTGATCGAAGTAAAGTAAAAGGAGCAAAATTTAAATTAGTTCATGATCCAGATTGTTTGTGTCATAAAGAAAGAAAATATGCAACTATTTTAGATATGGAAGTAGAAAGTGATGAATTTGGAAATGTAAGTTTTAAAAATATACCATCAGGACATAAGTATTTATTAAGTGAAATATCAACTTTAAATAACTTAATTAAAGATTTAAAAACTTATAATGTATCAGTTGACTATGGTGAAACTAAAATAGAAGGGTTAACTAATAATGAATTTATAAATGATTATAAAAAAGGAAGTTTAGAAATAGAAAAGATTGTTTCAGGAACTGGTAGTAAAAATGGAAAATTTACCTTTATTATAAAAGCAACTTATAATAATCAATTAGTTAAAAATAAAACGTTTAATTATACAGGTTCAAGAACTGGAACTATCACTTTTGATAATGAAGGTAAAATTAGATTTGAACTTGCTGATAATGAAAGAATTAAAATTCTTGATTTACCAATAGATACAATATATGAAATAGAAGAAATAAATACCGAGGGTTATGTTGTTAAAACTGAAATAAATGGAAATATAACCATTGGTAATAAGGTAAATATTACCCAAAGTGATACAAATAAAGTTAAATTTATTAATATCACGAGTTATGAATTACCAGCTACTGGAAGTAGCAGGATGTTAATTTTGATAATAATAGGTTCTCTATTATTAGGTCTACCTATTATTTATATAGGATATATATTTTATAAAAAGAAATTTAGCTGACATTTAAATGAAATATAGTCCAAGAAGTACAAAAAGAAAGGAAACGAAAAACATGAAAAAATTATTTAAAATGATTATGGTACTTACACTTGCAGTAACATGTTTAATGCAAAGTATTATAGTTAATGCAGCTGGAAATGGTAAAATTACTATTACTAAGGCTGAAATAGGTAAAACTTATGCAATTTATAAGTTATTTGATCTAGAAAGTTATAATTCAGAAACTGGTGCTTACACTTATACTATTGATACTACTAGTAAATGGTATGATTTTGTTCTAAATGGTGCTGGTAAAGATTATATTACTTTAACAGATTATACAAAAACTAAAAAGATAGTATCTTGGAATACTAACAAAAATACAGAGAGTGATCATGCAGAATTTGCTAAACTTGCTCTTAAATATGCTAAGGAATCAAATCCTGTAATAGCTGCAACTGATACTAAAACAGCAGAAACAACTACGGTTGAATTTACAGGTCTTGATTTAGGCTATTATTTAATAGATTCATCACTTGGGGCTCTTTGTGGTTTAACAACTACTAAGCCAAGTGCAAATCTTGAAGAAAAAAACTCAGTTCCTACAATTGATAAGGAAGTAAAAGAAGATTCAACTGGAAAGTTTGGAAAAGAAAATAGTGCTCAAATAGGAGATACAGTTGAATTTAAAACAACTATTACAATTGGTAAGGGTGCAATTAACTATACTTTATATGATAAGATGAGTGCAGGACTTACTTATAAAGGTATTGATAAAGTTACAGTAATTAAAGCAGGTGAAACTACTGAAACAACAGTTGCTAATACAAATTATACTGTTAAAACAGATGTTACAGGTTATACTTTTGTTATTGCATTTGATAATAATTATCTAAATACTTTAAACTCTGGTGATAAATTAGTAGTTTACTATACAGCAACTTTAAATACTGATGCTATCGTTGCTGGAGAAGGTAATCCAAATGAAACAATTTTAAAATATGGTGATTCAACTAATCATACAACTGAACCATCAACAACAACAACTTATACTTATGAATTTGATGTTGTAAAAACCAAAAGTAATAGTGAATTATTAGATGGAGCAGAATTTAAATTATATACATCTAATGATAGTACAACACCTTTAAAATTTACTGTTATAAGTGGTGGTTATAAAGTAGATCCAAATGGAGAAACTGATACAATTGTTGTTAAAAATGGTAAAGTAACAATTGAAGGATTAGATCTTGGTACTTACTATTTAGAAGAAACTAAAAATCCAGCTGGTTATAACAAATTAACTTCAAGAGTTTCATTTACTGTAACAAAAGATGGTGAACGTACAGCAACAATTGAAAATGATATATACAAAAGTGGTGGAGTTCGAATTATAAACAATACTGGTACTGAACTTCCATCAACAGGTGGTATGGGTACAGTTCTATTTATAGTAATTGGAACATTAATGGTACTTGGTTTTGGTGTATTACTAGTTACTAAATTACGTATTAGTAAAATGTCAATCTAAAAAATGAATTAATCAGCTTAGTATGTTTGTTCTAAGGGAGTTTTTCTCCCTTAGGGCAATATATAAATAGGAGGTAAAGGAATTATGAAAAAGAATAAAATTACTTTAATCATGATATTATTTTTTTTCATAGGGCTTTTAGTCCTATTATACCCAGCAATTAGTTCTTATTACAATGAAAAGGTTAGTACAAAGGCAATTTTCAACTATGAATCTTTATTAGAAAATAATCCTGATCAAGAAAAATATCAAAAAATGTTTGAAGAAGCCAAGATTTATAATCAAAAGTTATTAAATTTAAAAGAACCTTTAATTGAACATGATACGATAGAGGGGTATAAAAATATTTTAAATATTAATAATACAGGTATGATGGGTTATTTAACTATTAATAAAATTAAAGTTGAACTTCCTATTTACCATGGAACTAGTCAAGAAGTGTTAGGTACGTCAGTTGGTCATTTAGAAGGAACAAGTTTTCCTATTGGCGAAAAAGGTACGCATACGGTTTTATCAGCCCATAGAGGTCTACCTTCTTCTAAGTTATTTACTGATTTAGATAAATTAGAAATAGGAGATAGGTTTACGTTGACAATTCTTGATAAAACTTTTAACTATGAAGTAGACAAAATAACAATAGTTAGTCCCAAAGAATTAGATGAGGTAAAAATCGATAAAGATAGTGATTACATTACTCTTTTAACTTGTACTCCTTATGGTATAAATACCCATCGCTTACTAGTAAGAGGAAAAAGAGTAGAAGGAAATAAAAAAAATACCTATATTTCAACTGAGGGATATAGTGTTAATAAACTAATAGTTATGCCCCTAGTAGCATTACCAATTATTCTAACTTTGTTCTTAGTAATTCTTTTCAAACCAGTTAAAAGAAATTATAAAGATATGTATATAAAAGAATTAAAAAATAAATTAAACGGGAGGGTTTATGAAAAAAAATAAATTATTAATTATCATAGGAATTTTTATCTTTCTTTTATCTTTAAATGTTAAAGCTGATACTTTTGATTTTACTAAAAAAGGATCAATTACTATTGATGTTATTGATGATAACTCAAAACCACTTACAGACTTAGAACTTACTCTTTATAAAATAGGTGAGGCTTATGAAAAAGATAATAATTTAAGTTTTAAATATGTTAGTGAACTTAATTCATGTAAAGTCTTAATAAATGATATTACTACTAGTAATGTAGATGAAGTTTATTCTTGTCTTAAAGATAAAAATATAGAAAAAATTACTAATAAAACTGATAAAAATGGTTCCATTAAATTTTCTAATTTAAGCCTTGGTTTATATTTAGTTGAACAAACTAATAAAATAGAAGGTTATAATAAACTAGATAAATTTATTATAATGTTACCCAATATAACTAATAATGGTTATGAATATGATGTTCATTCTACACCTAAATGTGAAATAGAAAAGTTTATTGATATAACTATTAAAAAAGTATGGAATAGTGGTAATAGTAAAATACCAAGAGTTATTTCAGTTGAATTATTTAAAGGAGAAGAACTTATTCAACTTGTTAATTTAAGTATTTATAATAACTGGGAATATACATTAACAAATTTACCAGCAAGTGATGATTATTATGTTAAAGAATTTAATATTTTACCAGATTATGTGGTAACTTATAAAAGAATAGATAATACTTTTATTGTTACAAATACAAATACCTTAGTTCAAACAGGTCAAAATACTTTAATTATCGAAATACTTTGCTTTACGGGACTTATCTGTCTTTTAATAGGTGTAGTTTTAAATAGGATTAAACATGAAAAGGATTAGTAAAATATTTTTTGGTTTAGGAACGATTCTAATTACTTTATCTATATTTTTCTTAATTAATGACTTAAATGAAGATAAATTAGCAGGTTCAACTTCAAAAAAAGTTTTAGGAATAATTGAAAATGATTTAGATAATAATGATAATTCTAATAAGAATTATGTTGATGATACAATTTTAATAGATGGTTATAACTATATTGGGATAATTGAAATACCAAGTATTAATTTAAAACTTCCTGTTATATCAACTTTTGATTATGATAGATTAAAAATTGCTCCTTGTATTTATTATGGAAGTATTGAAACTAATGATTTAGTTATATGTGGCCACTCTTATAAAAATCACTTTCGTTATTTAAAAGAATTAAAAAGTGGCGATATAATAACAATTACTGATATGAATTCTAATACTTATTATTATGAAGTTGCATTAGTAGAAATATTAAAACCAACTGAGGTTTTAGAAATGATTGATAGTTCTTTTGATTTAACTTTATATACTTGTACAAGTGATAGTAGAAATCGTGTAACTGTAAGATGTAATCGAATTAAATAATTACATCTTTTTGTATAAATATATATAACATATAACAAATTGTTAGTAATAAAAAAAACAGCTAAAGCTGTTATTTCTAATGGTAGTCTGTATGGGACTTGAACCCATGTATGTAACCTTGAGAGGGTTATGTGTTGACCACTTCACCAACAGACCATGCTAGAAGACTAAGGTCCCCTTTTTAGCATTTCTTGATAATTAAATCGCATTATGATAAGGTAGAGTAGCAATTTAATTAAAACTTCATTTTAAAAAAAATAAAGAAAAATAAAACCCGCGGTAAGACGAGTAATTTTTAAATGGTAGCGAGAGAGGGATTCGAACCCACGACCCTTTGGGTATGAACCAAATGCTCTAGCCAACTGAGCTATCTCGCCATGGACAAAAAATATATTATCACAAAATAAAACTTTTGACAAGTAATTTTTGTCAATTTCTTGTTAAATTTTTAAAAATATGTTAGTATTAGAAAGGTGATTTAAATGAGAAAGCTAACATTTGGAGAAATTAGTCATGATATAATTGAAAAAGATAAGTATTTATCTTTAAAAAATGAGTATCATCATGGGTTAACTCGTTATATGCATTCTTTAAGAGTTGCCAAATATACATATATAATTACAAAATTTTTAAAATTAAACTATATAGAAGCAACTAAAGCTGCTTTACTTCATGATTATTTTAATGAAATAGAATATTTAGATAAAGTTTGGCTTGATAAACCAAGAATTCATCCTTTTTTATCTTTAAATAATGCTAGTCATGAATACGATTTAACTTTACTTGAAAAAAATATTATAATATCACATATGTTCCCACTTGGAGGAATTAAACCTGAGTACCCCGAAAGTTGGATTGTAACAATTGTTGATAAAAGTGTAGCAACATATGAGTATATTAATTTTAAGTTTAAAGATAAATTTACTCTTTGGTTTATTTTTTTAATTAATTTTGTAAGTTTTAAATTATAATTTTTTTTAAGAAATAAAGGGTTTTTCTTGAAAAAAAATAATATTTATGTATAATTATATTTATAAGGTAGGTGTTTATGATATATACAAGTGTTGATATAGGTAGTCATTCTATAAAAATAGTTGTTTCAGAAAAGATAAATGATAAGTTCTATGTATTAGCATCTACTAGTGTTAGAAGTAGTGGAATTAAAAAAGGAATAATAAAAGATAAAGAACTTGCTCTTAATAGTTTAAAAGAAGCAATTACTAATATAAATAACGATTTAGGTGTTTCGATAAATAAAGTATTTTTAAGTTTTCCTTTATTTTTAGTAAATACTTCTATCGAGACAGCTGATGTTTCTGTTAGTGGTATTGTTTCATTTGATGATATTAAAAATGTTATTAATAAGACAGTATCTGAAAATATTTCTTCTAAAGAAGAAGTTTTATATTTAGAACCAATTGTATTTGAAATAGATTCTGATTTACAAGTAATAGATCCAAAAGGATTGACAGCTGAAAAATTAAAAGTTAGATGTGCTGTTAGTACTATTGAAAAGAAATATTTATATGATTATTTTACTTTATTTCAAGAATTAAATGTTGAAGTTGTTGATTTAACTTATGGTGTTATTGGTGATTATTTTGAAAATGCTAATATGGAAATGAATCGTAAACTTGGAGTTTTAGTAAACTTAGGTTATTCCAAATCAGAAATAGCTATTTTTAATAAAGGTATTATGCTAAAAGGAGAAGTTTTACCAATAGGAACTAAGAAAATTGATAAAGATATTAGTTATATATATAAAATTGATAAAAAAGAAGCAATTCAATTAAAAGAAAACTTTGCTGTTAGTAGTAGTAAATATGCCGATATGAATAACTATGTAGAACTTGATAATCTAAACGGAGAAAGAATTAAAATTAATCAAGTAGAAATTAGTCAAATAATTGAAGCAAGATTAAAAGAAATATTAAAAAGTGTCAAAAATGAGATAAATAACTTAACAAATAGAACTATTAGTTATATAATTATAACTGGGGGAATAACAAACTTAGTTGGCTTTCCTTATTTAGTAGATGAGGAGTTTAAAATTGATAAGATAGTTTCTAATATTACTAGTATTGGAGTTAGAAATAATATCTATTCAACTAGTTTAGGTTTGAATAAGTATTTTGCCTATAAAGCAAAGTCTAGAAATATAGATTATTTATTGTTTGATTTAGAAAATAAAGAAAAATTGACATCAAAAAAAAATAAGGTAAGCACAAGAGATAATCTGATAGAAAAAATAGAAGCTTACTTGAAAGGTTAGGGAGGAATTAAATATGCTTAGTGGATTAGAAATGGATCAGTTAGCCAAAATAAAAGTAATAGGTGTTGGAGGCGGTGGAGGAAATGCCGTCAATCGAATGATAGAAACTGGAGTTAAAGGAGTTGAATTCATTGTTGCCAATACTGATTACCAAGTTTTAAGTAAGTCAAAAGCCGATATTAAAATTCAACTTGGTAAACAATTAACCGAAGGTCTTGGAGCTGGAGGAAAACCAGAAATAGGAAGAGAAAGTGCCGTTGAATCTAAAAAAGAAATCGAAGAAGCTTTAAAAGGAGCTGATATGATTTTTATAACCTGTGGTATGGGTGGAGGAACTGGTACTGGGGCTGCTGGAATAGTTGCTGAAATAGCTCAAGGACTAGGTGCTTTAACCGTTGCTATTGTTACTAAACCATTTACCTTTGAAGGAAGAAGAAGAATGGAAAATGCTATGCAAGGTATTGAAGAATTGAAAAAACATGTTGATACTTTAATAGTTATTCCAAACGATCGTTTAAGAGAAATAATTGATAAATCAACACCTTTAATTGAAGCATTTAAAGAAGTTGATAACGTTTTACGTCGTGGTGTTCAATCAATTTCTGATTTGATTGCTGTTGTTGGTCTTGTTAACCTTGATTTTGCCGATGTTAAAGCTGTTATGGAAAAATCTGGAAATGCTATTATTGGTATTGGTATTGGTATGGGAGAAGAAAGAGCAATTGAGGCTGCTAAACAAGCTGTTACTTCACCACTTTTGGAAACTTCTATTACCGGTGCAACCGATGCAATCATTAATATAACCGGAGGTGTTAACTTAACTTTATTTGAAGCTGAACAAGCAGCTGAAGTTGTTCGCAATGCCTCTAATAATGATATAAATACAATCTTTGGTTCCGTTATAAACGAAAATTTAACTGATGAAGTAATTGTTACCGTTATTGCAACCGGATTTGATAAAAATAAAAAACAAAATACTATATATGATCAACAAGCTATACCATCAACTCAAAAAGATGTAAGAGATACAACTATTATGGATGATGATGACGACGATGATGATGGCGATAGTGAGTATGATTTTCCACCATTTCTAAGAAATAGAAACTTTTAAGAGAGAAATCTCTTTTTTCTTTTTGAAAAATATGATAAAATAAATTGACTTAAAAAGAGGTGAAAAAATGATAACTGTTAAAGATGTATGTTTAAGATTTGGAACAAAGACTTTGTTTCAAGATGTTAATTTGAAATTTGTACCAGGTGCTTGCTATGGTATAATTGGTGCTAATGGAGCTGGAAAAAGTACTTTTTTAAAACTTTTAAATGGTTCTTTAGATACAACATCAGGTGAGATTATCATCCCTAAAAGCGAAAGAATATCAACACTTGAACAAGATCATTATAAATATGATGATTATAGAGTTTTAGATGTTGTTATCATGGGAAATAAAAAATTATATGATGTTAAAGTAGAAAAAGATGAGTTATACACGCATACAGAATTCTCGGAAGCTGATGGAATAAGACTAGGAGAATTGGAAGCAGAGTTTTTAGAAATGAATGGGTGGGAAGCTGAAAGCGAAGCATCTTTATTACTTGCTAATTTAGGTGTTCCTGAAAAATATTATGAACTAAAAATGAAAGAACTTGAAAATAATTTAAAAGTTAAAGTTTTACTTGCTAAAGCTTTATTTCAAGATCCAGATATCTTACTTTTAGATGAACCTACTAATAACCTTGATATAAAAGCTATTAACTGGTTATCAGAGTTTATTATAAATTATCCAAACTGTGTAATTGTAGTTAGTCATGATAGACATTTTTTAAATAATGTTTGTACAAATATTGTTGATATTGATTATTCTAAAATGAAATTATATGCTGGTAATTATGATTTCTGGAGAGAATCTAGTGAGCTCCTTCAAAAGCAAATAAAACAAGAAAATAAGAAAAAAGAAGATAAAATAAAAGAATTAAAAGACTTTATTGCAAGATTTCAAGCCAATGCATCTAAAAGTAAACAAGCAACTTCCAGAAAAAAAATTCTAGAAAAAATTGAATTAGAAGAATTAGTTCCATCATCAAGAAAATACCCATTTATTGATTTTAAATTTGAAAAAGGTAATGGAAGAGAAGTATTAACTGTTAATAATTTAACTTATGTTGAAGATAATAAAAAACTCTTAAATAAAATATCTTTTAGTATTTTAAAAGGTGATAAAATTGCTTTACTAGGTTCTAATATTCAAAAGACTTTATTACTTGATATTCTATCTAAAAGAAAAAAATATACATCAGGTGAATTTAAATGGGGGGTAAACGCTAAAATTAGTTATTTTTTAAGTGATAATACGGAAATATTTAACAGTGATTTGAATATAATAGATTGGCTTTCAACTTTTAAAAAAATTGATGATGTAGAAGTTTTAAGAAGTTTTCTTGGAAGAATGTTATTTTCTGGAGAAGATGTATTTAAAAAAGTAAATGTTTTATCAGGTGGAGAAAAAGCTAGATGTATGTTAGCTAAAATGATGCTTGAAGAACCAAACGTTTTACTTTTAGATGAGCCAACTAATCATTTAGATCTTGAAAGTATCACCTCTTTAAATACAGGACTTAATAAATTTGATGGTGAAGTTATTTTTACAACTCATGATTATGAATTAAATGATACAGCATCCAATAGAATTATTGAAATATTTGAAAATGGTACAATTATTGATCGAAGAATGCCATACTCTGAATATATTCAAAATGAAAAAATTAATAAATTAAGAGAAGAAAATAAAATTAAATAACCAAAATTAAAAAATTATGATATACTTAAATTAATACATAGATAGGAGAGATTATGAACAGAAAAGTAGTAGTATTAGGTGGGGGTACTGGGTTATCATGTTTACTTAAAGGTTTAAAAGAATACAATGTTTCAATAACAGCAATTGTATCAGTCTGTGATGATGGTAAATCAACTGGAAGACTAAGAGAAGAATTTAATCAAGTAGCTGTTGGAGATATTAGAAGAGTATTAGTTGCTCTATCAGAAACTGAGCCAATGTTTGAAGAACTTTTAAACTATCGTTTTCACACATCAAGTGATTTAAATGGTCATACCGTTGGAAATTTATTATTAACAGCTATGACTAATATTACCGGTAATATGAATAAAGGAATTAAATCACTTGGAAAAGTTTTAAATTTAAAAGGAAATGTTATTCCCTTATCCGAAGACAATTCAATTACTTTAATGGGTGAGATGGAAGATGGAGAAATCGTTGAAGGAGAACATAATATAACTGAGAAACATAAAAAAATTAAAAGAGTTTTCTATAAAAATGAACCAATTGTTTCGCGTGATGCTATTAAAGCTATTAAAGAAGCTGATTTAATTGTCCTTAGTATGGGAAGTATTTATACAAGTATTATTCCAAATCTTATTTGTAAAGATATAATAGAAGCCATTGATAAATCAACTGCTAATATCATGTATGTATGTAATATTGTAACCCAACCAGGAGAAACTGATGACTTTAAAGCAAGTGATCATATAAATCTTTTAAATAGTTATTTAGGTAAGAAAAAAATAAGTGTTGGTATATTTAATCACGAAGAAATGTCTCCGGAACTAGTAAAAAAATATGAAACAGAAGAACAAAAAGATCCAGTTATACTTGATAAAGAAAATTTAAAAAATATAGAAATAATAGAAGATGATTTAATAAGTGATAAAGATGGAACTTTTAGACATGACACCTTAAGACTTGGTCTTGATATATTTACCTATTTATTAAATCATAGAAAGTAGGAAGTATGAAAAAAAGATTACTAATAGGAAAATTAATTGGTTTTATAGGAATAATAATATTTGCTATGGGAGTAAGTTATATATTTACTTACTTTAAAGATAAAGCAAAATATCAAGATATAAATCTATTAGTAGTATTTGAAGATACTAAAACTTTTAAAATAGATAAATTACAAGAAAAAGATGAAACATTAAAAGAATACCCTTATAAATTTACTATAAAAAATAATAATAAAGTAAAAACTAAATATGAAATAATTATAAAAGATAACCAAGAACTAGATAAAACTAAATTAAATTATATTTTATATAAAAATGATCAAGTTTTAAAAGAAGATAATTTAAAAAATAATATAATAATAGATGAAATAGAAAAAAAATCAGAAAATAACTATTCATTATATATTTATTCTAGTTTAGAAGGAACATATGAATATAGTATAGAAATTATTAGCAAGTAGGTGATAACATGAATAAATCTAAATTTAATAAAGTAATACAAGATGGTAATATTGTTATACCCTTATATATTTTAAAATACTTTAAAAAATTAAACATAACTATGGATGAATTTATCTTTCTTATGTATTTATATAATAAACAAGATAATTTAGATTTTAATCCTGAAAAAATAAGTCTTGACTTAAATATTGATATTATGGAAGTAATGGGTTATATTAGTACTTTAACTGATAAAGGTTATTTAAATTTACAAGTTAAAAAAACTGATAATAATTTATTAGAAGAAGTAATAGATTTAAGTAGTTTTTATGAAAAAATAAGTATTTTATTAATTAATAATGAAGAAATAGAAACTAATAATAGTAAAGGAATATTAAGTTTTGTTGAAAAAGAATTAGCAAGACCTATTAGTTCTTTAGAAATCCAAATGATAGAAGGTTGGAAAAATAATAATATTTCGGATGAATTAATAAAAGAAGCTATTAGATTAGCTTTAAATGATGGGGTATATAGTTTAAAATACATTGATAAAATCTTAATAGATTGGAAAAATCATGGTTATAAAGATGTAAATGATGTTAAAAATACGAAACAAGATAAACAAGTAGAAGAAAATATAAATGATGATATAACAGATTGGGATTGGTTAGAAGATGAAGAAGAATATATTGCTAATTAATACTTATTTAGATGAATTAATAGAAAAACCTATATGTGAATTAAATTATAATAAAGACTATGAATTATTAATAGCAGTTATGTTATCGGCTAATACAACTGATAAAGGAGTTAATAAAGTAACAAATATTTTATTTAGGAAATATCAAAGTTTAGAAGATTTGAAAAATAGTAATATAGAAGATATTAAAACTATTATAAAACCAATTGGTTCTTATAATAAAAAAAGTGAATATATAAAAGAAATAGCTACTATTTTAATAAATGATTATAATGAAAAAATACCAGATACCATTGAAGAATTAGTAAAACTACCAGGAATAGGAAGAAAATGTGCCAGTGTTATATTATCTGAGATATATGATATACCAGCATTTGCCGTAGATACGCATGTTATTAGAATTAGTAATAGACTAGGACTTGTTAAAACTAAAGATCCAGTTAAAATAGAAAAAGAATTAAAAAAATTATTTGAAGAAAATACTTGGAATAAAAAACATAAACAATTAGTTTTATTTGGTAGATATTATTGTAAAGCCAAAAATCCTAATTGTCAAAATTGTAAATTACAAAAAATTTGCCTAAAAAAAGATTGAAAAATTCAATCTTTTTTGTTATCATTATAGTAGGTGAGAATATGAATGATGATAATCAAAAATTAACTAATAAAAATAAAAAAGTATTAATATTTGGAATTGCTTTTTTAATTATAATATTACTAGGTTCAACCTATGCTTTCTTCACGTATTCTAAAAGTGTTCAAGCATTTACCTTAACAAGTGATACTATAAAAGCTGAATTTATAAGTGGAACTAATTCTATTAATATTACCAATGCTTACCCCATAAGTGATGAATTTGCCCTAGCAAACTTAGATAAATTATCATATATAGACTTTACAGTTTCAAGTACTATAAATGATCCTAATAAAGCAATTTCTTATGAATTATATTTAACAGGTGATACTACTAATACTTTAGATAGTAATTATATTAAAGTTTATTTAACAGATGAAAATAATAAAAGAATAACTGAACCTACAATATATAATAATCTTAAAAATACTACTTATCAAGCAGATAAACAAACAGGTAAAGTTATATATATTGGTAATAATCCAGGAGTGAAAACTAATAAATTTAGACTTTATGCTTGGATTGATAAAGATTATGAACAAAATAGTGTATCTCAAACATTTAAGTTTAATGTGAACATCTACGCTTATAATGATAATAATAAAATTTTATCAAACGTATTTATAAAAGATTTAAAAGAAAAACAAACCGATACTTGTAAAACTTATGTTGAAGAAGATGGTATAACCTATATATCAGGAACAAAGACTTGTATTAATTTTAATTATGTTTGGTATTCTGGCAAACTTTGGAGAATAACAGCCATTAATCCTGATGGAACAATGAAAATGATAACAGATGATCCAATTACAGCTATTTCATACGGAAGTGATGTAAACTTCTATGATATATCAAAAAAAGATGATACAACATATACTGGTTCATACATGTATCAATGGTTAAATGAAGACTTTTTAGATACTTTATATAATTATCAAAATATAATAGTAGAAGATAGTACATGGAATATAACAAATTCTAATGCAAGTAGTACAAGTGCAATAAGTACTAAATTACCGGGAACAACTTTAATAAATAATTCAACCATAGGAAAAAACACCCCAGTAGGACTACTAAACAGTTATGAATATTATTTAAGTTATAAAAATACAAACAATTCATCTGGTTATTTAAATATAGGTTATTATTGGTGTTTATTAAATCTATATAGATCTTCTATGGGTTGGGCCGTTATCGACATCGGTGGCGCTATCAGCAAATCTCCTTTCGAGACCTACGGCACTCGCCCGTCAATTAATCTAAAATCAAATATCCAACTTTCAGGTGGATCTGGAACAAAAAATGATCCATATACAATATCAGGAGATAAGGAACAACCAACTATAAATACAACTTTATTAAATACCAGAACGGTAGGTGAGTATGTAGTATTTGATGAAGATGGAGATACTTCGACCAAGGAAATTTATAGAATAGTTAGTATTGAAGATGGAAAGACTAAATTAAATAAAAATGATTATGTAAAAAGTGGAACCACCACTTTAACTAAAAAATTTAGTACAAATACAACCTACGGAAGCGGAACAAGTGTCGAGTACTGGGATTATTATTTGAACAATACTTGGTATAATAGTTTAGCATCAAAAAGTATGTTAGATAAAGGAACATTTTATATAAAATCAGTGTCAGGCTCTTACAAAAATTCTTTATGTAATACTGATAATACGACTGAAACAACAAAAAGTTGTACAAAGACAACAAGTATTTGGAATTCAGGTTATGTAGGATTACCAAGATATGGAGAAATGTTTGCAAGTCAACAAGGAAACGGTTATAATAGTTCAAGTACTATTTGGTTAATAACACCACCTGTTAGCCCTTCTTATGTTTGGTACGTTTACAACGACGGTCGCGGCTTCAGCAGCAATCCGTCTGGTACCTTTGGTGCTCGTCCGTCAATTAATCTAAAATCAAATATCGTTATAACAGGTGGATCTGGAACTAAAAGTAATCCATTTACAATAGCTTTAAAATCTTAATCTTTGCTACTTTCTAAAAGAAAGTAGTTTTATACCATTAAAACATTGAGTTTTGATGGTATTATTATATAATGAATAATTAACAGGCGGGATTATTATAAATGTTTAAGATATTATTGATGATGCAAGTGAAGTTTTATTGCTTACAAGACCTAGAAAGTTTGGTAAAACTTTAAATATGAGTATGTTATCTTATTATGAAATTACTAAAATAGTAATTGCTTTTAAAGGAAAGGATTGTTAGATTAAATATAATAAAGATGTATTAAATGTATATAAATTTAAATTTTTTTAAAAAAATATAATTTGGAAATTTGCAAGGGTTTTATTTAACAAATTGTTAGGTAAAGCCCATTTTTTGGCCTCTAAATCCCGAAATTGCTAAAAAAAATTTAGCAAATCAAAAAATCAGTAATTTGACGAGTTTCTTATAAATTGATAAGATGATTTTACCTGCAGGAAAATTTTATTTAGGAGGGTTATGGAGAATAAGAAAAACGAGATTTTACAAGTTAGAAGTGATATTTTATTTCACGATTTATTTAATGAAAATGATATGAGTTTATTAGAGTGGACAGCATCTCAAATACTTGAATGTGATGTTTCTAAGGTTAAAGGAAAAGTAAAAGTTATTAATATAAGATTACCTAGAACTAATGAAAAAGAAAGATCAAAATATGTTGATTTAGTAGTTGAATATGAAAATCAAAAGATAATAATTGAACTTAATAATAACTATGATGGTTTTTATCTAAGAAATGTTTTATATTCTTTAAATGGTTTATCTAATTACTATAATATTGATAATGCTACCTATTATGGATTTATACCTGAAAATATTTATAAAACTATTTTAGTTAATTTAAATTGGTATAGGAACAAAGGTATAAGTGAAAAAGTTCCATCTAAAAAAGTGATTTTTTATGAATATCCACTTGATGTTATTTACAAAGAAAGATATAAAATGGATTATCTTATGAAAATTATCAATATAAATCTTGATTATTATGCTAAATTAGGGTATGATAATCTTGAAAATTATGATAATTTATATAAATTATTAACT
>CAKPFH010000021.1 GCA_934153655.1 uncultured Bacilli bacterium | reverse complement strand
TAAAGTTGTGGTAACTGATAATGATATAGAGATATTTTATAAGATATCTTAAATTTTTAAAATATTTTCTCTCCATTGCACCACTTGCCCTATTAAATTCATACTAATATTAATTTTAATTGTACTTAAGATATTTTTTAAATTAGCATTTAAAATGACTTTAGTATATATTTGAAATTTAGTAGCTTTAAAACTTTTTAAAAGAAATATATAATTCTCATCAGTGTTAATAAAACTAGTGTAAAGATTAATTATAGTAATAAATAAAGATATCATTAAACTCATGGTAATTATAGAAGAACTACTAGCACCAACCCAAATAATTATTAAAGGACCTAAAGCAACTTTTGGTAAGGAATTTAAAACAGTTAGATAAGGATCGATAACTTTAGCTAAAAATTCATTCCACCATAAAATAGTAGCTATTAAAAAACCAAAAACTAAAGATAAAATAAAACTAATAGATAATTCTTTAATGGTAATTATAACATGAGTAAAAAAATTATTTGCTTTAATTAAATTACTAATAGTTTTAATAATATTAGAAGGTGATGAAAAAAGAAAAGTATTAATGATATTTAATCTACTAAGAACTTCCCAAAGAATAAAGAAAAAACAAATTATTAGTATTTGATTTACATAAATTAGACACTTTTTTCTTTTGATTTTTTTTAAAAATAATTCATGTTCTTTACTATAAATTGACATCTAAATCCCTCCAAATCTTATCATAGTATTCACTAAATTCTAAAGCTTTTCGATTTTCTATAGGAAATGATTTATTTGTTAACTTGACAGTATATTCTTTTTTTATTTTACAGGGTCTTTTGGTTAGCACAATTATTCGATCAGCCATACTTATTGCTTCGGCTATATCATGAGTTATCATTAAAACGGTTTTACCTTCGGATTTTATGATACGATATAAATCATCAGATAATTTTAATCTTGTTTGATAATCAAGAGCACTATATGGTTCATCTAAAAGTAAAATATCAGGATTAGTTGCTAGTGTCCTAATTAAAGCAACTGTTTGAATATTTTAAAGACAATTATTTATTAGTAATTTGTTTATTTTCATCTGTATATCGATAGTTAAGCACGTTTTCATTACTAATTATTGATTTACCTAAATTTTTTTCAAGATCATCTCTACAACTTTGTCAGCATGTCCACCCATTTTAGCAATTTTTTTATTTTGTTCTAATTTTACGATAATAATCAATAGCTCTTTTAACTGCTATTTCTGGATCGAATACCTCATTAATTCTTTCACTGCCAAGATTGGCTAACCACATTTTAAATGGCTTGGCTTTTGGACTAGGAATTGATTCAATAAGCCTTAAAATGTCATTGGTTTTCATGGCATCTCTTAGTCGTATTTTTCCATCAGATGCTAACATTTTCAACTGACTACAATTTGTAGTCAGTCCACTATCTTCTTTTTTAGTCTTAATTTCAATACTGACCAGTATTTTCTAGCATCTTTTGGGTTTGCTAAAGCATTTATAACATCAACAACCTCATCCTCATCAGTATTCCAAATACTTCTAATAGTATTATTTTCAAATAAATTTGTAATTGTTTCTAGTTTAATTATTATTTAAAAAATTCATTACTAAATCAATTAGTATTTCTTTTTCTTTAGGATTAGACTCTGCTATAAGTAGGGTAATTGCAACAAGGGTATTGTTATCGATAACTTGTCCTTTTTCATTATATAGAATATTATAAAAATCTAAAAAGTATATAAATAGAGTAGCAGCAATTCTTTTATTACCATCAATAAAAGTATGGTTTTTGGTAATTAAATATAAGAAATTAGCAGCTTTTTCCTGAACAGTAGGGTATAAGTCATTACCATCAAAAGATTGATATATTGTACCTATAATTCCCTTTAAACCTTCATTTCTCTCAAGTGCAAATAAATCACTATCACTATTAAATTTAAGTTTATTAATTATATCAATACATTCATCATAAGTAATTTGTTTATTAATTTTAGTACCATTTGGTTTAGTTATTCTTCTATGATCATAATCATCAAGTAAATTTAAAGCACTTGAATAATTGTTTATTACTTTAATTATTTCTTTAACTTCTGTTCCTTTTAAATCATTATCTATTCTTCCAGCAATATCAATTAATTTAACTGTTTTTTCAAGATATTCTAATCTTTTTTCATTAATAGCATAGCCTTTAATCATATAATCTTTTAAAACATTAGTTGCCCATTTTCTAAAAATAACACCATTTTGACTTTTAACACGATATCCAACGCTAATTATTACATCTAGATTATAATAATCTACTTGGTATGTTTTACCATCTCTTGCAGTTGTTGCAAATTTTGCAACAACTGAATTATCCAGTTCTTCTTCTAGTGAATTTTTAATATGTCTAGATATAACTGATTTATCTCTATCAAATAGTTTAGCCATTTGATCTAGTGATAACCATACAGTTTCATCTTTCATATTAACTTCTAATTTTACATTTTGATTTTCAAATAATATAATTTCATTTTTCATATATTTTTTCCTCCCTTGCTATATATTTGATTTTAATTTTAATTTTTTATTTAAAATTCCATTTAATTTGAATAATTCTATTTTTATTATTTTTATCAATTTTTCCTATATAAATTTTATCTATAAATTCTTCAACAATAATACGATTTAATTTAGTAATTTTTTGATATTTAGAAAATATATTAAAATTATTATTTAGTTTTTCTTTATAATATAAAATTTCATTATCAAGATTTTTTATTTTAATCTTATTTATTTTTTTCTCATTTTCATATTTATTTGCTAATTCTTTAAATTGTTGAATACTAATTACTTTATTTACTTTATCTTCATATAAACATTTTAGATAATTAGTTGTTTTACTTAAATTAGAAAGAATACTTTGTTTTTCATTTTCAAGTAAGGTTATTTCATTTATAAATTTATTTTTATTTTTCTTTAAAGTTAATTCTTTTAAAGATATTTCATCATAGTATTTAGTAATTATTTTGTTTATTTCTTCTAAGATAATGTTTTCTATTTCATCATAACGAATAGAAGTTTTATTAATACAATCATCATGGTTAGAACATACTAAGTATTCATATTTACTTGAGTTTTTCTTTCGCATATAACTTGTACATTCAAGGCAAAAAACTTTTCCAGAAAATATGTGAATAGTATTATTTTTCATAGGTTTAGTTCGCTCTTTCATGGCAATTTGAACATTTTTAAATGTTTCTTCATCAATTATAGCTTCATGAGTATTTAAAACTTTTATCCATTCACTTTTGGGTTTAGTAATTATTTTATGATTTTTATAACTAATTGTTGTTCTCTTACCTTGAATAAGATTACCCAAATATATTTCATTTGTTAAAATCGTTTTAATAATAAAGGCATTCCATTTAATATCTTCTCTTGGTTTATTACTAACAATATTTAATTTAATACCTTTTTTATATTTGTATAGAGATGGACTAGGAATATTATTAGAATTTAAATAATTAGCTATTCCCATATATCCTAATCCTGTTAAATATAAACTATAAATTTCTTTAACAATTTTTGCTGCTGTTAAATCAACAACTAATTTATTATTATTTTCCTTAGATATTTCATAACCAAATACAGCAAAAGGAGAGATGAATTCTCCTTGTTTCATTTTAGAATTAAAAGCACTTCTAATATTATTAGAAACATCTTCTAAATACCATTCATTAACAAGTCCATTAATTTGCCTTGATTTTTTATTACCTAAAACTAAGGTATCAGCATTATCGCTTATACCAATAAATCTTATATTCCATTCTAAAAATTTATTATTTAGATATTTTTCTATTATTTCCATATCTCTAGAAAATCTTGATTGACTTTTACAAAGAACAACATCTAATTTTTTCTTTTCACAGTCTTTAATAAGTCTTTCAAATTCTGGTCTATAAGTACCTGCACCTGATAAGTCTTCATCAACATATTCATCTATTAAATTGAAATCTTGTTGCTTATTAATATAATCTAAAAGAAGATTTCTTTGATTTTTAATAGATTCACTTACTTCATCTTTATTTATTTTATCTTTATCTTCCTGAGATAACCTTAAATAAATTCCAACCCTTAATTTTTTCTTTATTTCCACTTTAATTATCATTCCTATTATAATAATTAAATTCTAAGTTATTTATAATACTTAATATTTTTTCATTAACTTGTTTTTTTATTTCATCATAATTTAAAGATTTATCAAATAAATTTATTATTTCATATTCCATTAAAACACCCCTAATCTAATATAAATATATTAGATTAAAGATTAAATTAAACCTTTTTATCTATTTTAGTTATTGATAAAGTATAACCAAAAGGTTTTAATATTTTTATTAAAGTATTTATTTGAGGATGTTTAGTCCTATTTTCAATAACAGCAATCATTTCTCTTACAACATGAGCTTCTTCAGCCATTTGCTTTTGAGTAAGTCCAAGTTCATTTCTTAATTTAATAAAATCACATATTAAATCATATTCTAAATTGACCACATCAATTTCGTCTTCCATTTTTTTCATACAAATACCTAATCTGTTAATTCAAACATAATTATCAGATTTAACCCTTTCTCGAATTCATCATACATGATTTTTTCTTCGTAGTCAATAGGCTACTTTAAAAAATAAAAAAATTTGTCTTAACCATATTCAAACAACTCTTTGTCTCATACCTCCAGATAAACTACTAGGATATTTATTTTTAAATTCATTTAAACCATATTTTTCTAATAAATCATGAACTTTTTTAATACTTTTTTTATTTTTTTTATTTTCTATTTCAAGACCGATTAAACTATTTTCCAAAACTGTTTTCCATGGAAATAAAGAATCTGTTTGCAACATAAAACCTATTTTCTTTTTACCATTAAATAAAATAGAACCTGAGCTTTCCTTTTCAAGACCAGCAAGTATTTTTAAAAGAGTTGATTTTCCACAACCTGAAGGACCAACAATAGCAATAAATTCTTTATCAGAAACATCTATATTAATATCTTCTATAGCTGGTATTTCTCCTTTAATATCATGATAAGTCTTTTTTAAATTTTTTATTCTTAAAATATTATCATTCATGAATACCTCCACTAAAGTAGTTTATGAAGTAGTTAAATTTAAGATTATATGTTTAACCTAAAAACAATATTTTTCTATTAATTATTGTAATTTAAAAAATAATATGATATTTTAAAATAAAGGAGGTGAGTTATGGAAAATAATAATAAAGGAGTTATAACTTTACTTATAGTAATTATTATTATATTAACTGTATTATGTGTTTTATTTGCAACAAAAACTATTAGTTTTAATGGATCAGTAAATGATAATAAACCAAATGCTGAAAATAAACCAGGTACTGATAATAATGATACTAAAACTATTAAAACTAAATTAGTAGATAATCTTATTTGTAGTAATTCCAATACAACTTTTAATGGTATAACGGTTAATTTAGAACAAATTAATAATGATGGAAATTGTTCTTTAAAAACTTTTACAATCAATGATAAAGATATTAAAAATGATATTTCATCATCTGTTACTTCCTATGAAATATATGATAATAATGTAATTATTTTATCAGGTGATAATAGTGGCTTATTATTTACTATTTATAGTTTATCAACTAATTCTACAGTAGTAGAATTACAACCAAGCAATTTAAATGGTTATTTTGTAACATCTTATACTACTAACAATAATATTATAACAATAAATGGTAAAGAATGTGGAGAACAATGTGGTAATCAAACAACAGGATATGCCTATGCCACTTTTGAAATTGAATATTTAAATAATAACTTTTCAAATCCTAAACTTATAAGTCATTCAAATTAAAAAATATAATTATAAATAATTATTATAGCCAATGTTTAATTACATTGGTTTTTTTATTAATGTTACTTTACATTATAAAATGATTTTTCTAATTATACTATTTATTTTTAAAAATTATTATAGTATAATCGTATTATAGGAAGATAGAAGGTTATGAGTATTTTAGAATTTAGTGAAAAAGTAAATAAAGGAGAATTTAATAATTATTCTTTAGAACAGTTATTAAATTATCTAATTAATAGTAATGATAATATTATAGATACTTTTAAATTAATAAGTGATATTAGTAAAACTTCATGGTTTAAAAAGAACTATAAAGTTAAAAATATTGAACTTGTTTCTTTAATTATAAATATTTTAGCAATTCAAAATAAAAATAAAGAAATAGCTAGTTATTTAGAATATATTGATTCTAAAGATTTAAAAACAATTATATTATATGAGACTAAAAAACAAACAGTTTTTTCTAAAACTAAAACTTGTAAAAATTTATATAATGAATTTAGAAGTAGTGATTCTAAAGTTAAAAAAGTATTAACTAAAGAAATTAATACCAAAACTAAAATAGGTGTTGGTACTACTATTTTAATTATTGTTTTAGTAGTTAGTTATTTATTAGTAGGATCTTTATATTCAATTATTTTTTATTATAATAATCATGTATATCCTAATACATATATAGATAATAAATCTATGGATGGTGAAAAAATAAGTGATATAAATAAATATTTAGATAGTTTAGAAACTGGTTTAAATAATAAAATTTCTTTTACAAATGTAAATGATACTTATACTTATTCTTATAAAGATATTGGTTTATTAGTTAATGCTTCTTATTTAAAAGAAGAAATAAATAAGTATAAAGAATTAAATGGTTTTTTAAAACTAAAAGAAATATTTTCTAAAGAAGAAAGAAAATTAACTACTAGTTATTCTTTTGATGAGGAAAAATATCAAGAATTTTTAAATAAATTGCGTAGTGATTGTGAAACTGAAGCTATTAAAGAAAGTTTTAAAATTGTAAATGGTAATATTAATTATCAAAAAGGTATAAATGGTTTTAAATTAAAAACTGATGATTTGGAAGAAAAAATAATTACTAATTTAAAAGATAATTTAGATACACCTATTAATTTAACAGGAGAAGTAGTAGAAGTTAGTAATGTTTTATCTAGTATAAATAGTAAAGTTTCTACTTTTACGACAAATTATTTAGAAAGTCAAAGAAGAAGTTTAAATATAAGAAAGGCTGTTAGTAAATTAAATGGACAAATTGTTTATCCAAATGAAATATTTTCTTTTTATAAAGCAGTTGGTCCTTATAATAGTAAAAATGGCTATGTTTTCTATGGAGAATATGTAGGAAGTGGGGTATGTCAAGTATCAACAACTATTTATAATAACCAATTACTTCTTAATCTACCAATAGTTTCTAGAGCAAATCATGGAGCGATGGTTCCTTATGTTGATTATGGTATGGATGCAACTGTATACGGAACGACTACAGATTATAAGTTTAAAAATAATACTAAATATCCAATTTATATAGAAGCAACAGCCAATAATGGAGCTTTAACTATTTCTTTCTGGTCAAATGAAAATATAATAGAAAAAGGATATAGTTATAAACCAAGATCAGTTAAGATTGGTAATCTTGCTTATAAAACTTATTTAGATACATATTATAATGGAGAATTAATAAAAAGTACTTATTTAAATTCAAGTTATTATTATAAAGGAAAATAAAATGAAAGATTTAAACTTAGAAATAGAAGTATTAAAAAAAAGAATTGAGAAATTAGAACAAATTGAAAAAAGAAGAAGAATTATTGCAACTATTAAAACTTTTGTAGTAATAATTGTCTTAGTTTTTATAGCTTTAGAGGCTTATCAATATTATCAAAAAGTAAGTGATATGATTAATACTGTTAATAAATTCTTTTAATTTCATGAAAAATTCATCTTTATTTCATGATAATTTCACATTAGTTTACTAGAATTATTAGTGAAAGGAGGGATAAAATCGAGATAAAGATAATAGGTTCTGATACCCCTGAAGGGACAAAAGTAAAAAATGATTTGAAAAAAATTGCTAAAAAGCAAAAACTTGATATTTCTATATTAGAAATAAATGATGAAAAGAATATAAGAAAATATAAAGTACTACAAACTCCTACCTTAATTATAAATAATGAATATAAATGTGATGGAGAAAAAATAAATTATAATTTTTTAAAACGGTTAATCGCATTTTGTTCATAGGAATTTCCACATTATTGTGGAAATTTTTTTTGTCTAAAGTTGTAAATTTAATGAAAAAGTATTACTAAATTTTATACAATATAGCCAGGAGGTTTATAATGTTTGGAATTGTATTAAGAAAATTAATAATTGATGGAATAGAATATTATCAATCTATTGATAAATTTGAAGGTAATAGAATAGATGAAAAAAGTGTTATAGTTAGTGAAGGAATATATGAAGGGATGACTTTAGAAAGTATTGATGATGCTAATGGTAGCTTAGTATATGTTGAAATTTCTAAAGAAGACTATGAAAATGTTAATATTGAATATCCAATATATTTTGAACAAAAAGATACTTTAGAAGAGATTAAAGATCCTTTTTTACTTGCAAATATTGTTTCGTCTTTTTATAAAAAATATCAAGATTTTCCAATTATGCCAAATTATAAAATTGATGATTTAATAAAAAAAGCTAGAAATAATATTAAAAGAAATTGTTTAGGCCAAGATGTAGCAATAAAAAAAATATTATATAAAATTTTAAATAATAATATGGCTATTAATTCAGATATTGATAAAAATTCTTTAGATCAATTAAAAAGTAATATTTTAGTAATGGGACCATATGGAGTTGGAAAAACTACAATTAAAAATAGTTTGATGACAAGTTTAGATCCTATTCCTGTTGTTGAAATTAGTTTAACAGGGGATTATAGTACTGATATTAAAACTATAATTAGAAAGTTAATTACAAGTGCTGATGGTAACATGTTTTTAGCTGTTCTAGGAATAGTTGTTTATGATAATATTAATATGGATAATTCTTCTTATGATGAAAATAGTGATATGGTACCTAAAAATGTTTATATAGAAGAATTAAAAAGAATTATGGCTTCAACTACCATAACAACTATTGGTGAAGATAATATTATGCGAAATTTTGATATGTCTAGATTAACTCATTTATGCTTTTTAGATATGCCTTATACAGATAGTAAAAAAGATGGAATTTATTATACTAAAGTTCATTCTGATGATTTTATGTTATTTGGCATAGAACCAGATTTTTTAGATTATTTTGATGGTGAAATTATTTATATGCAAGAAATGAATTCTAAACTTGCCAAGAAAATTTTACTTGATAAGATTATTTCTCCTTTAAATAATATTAAAATGATGTATGAAAAAATGGATAAAAAAGTAACTTTTACCGAAGACTTTGTTGACCATTTAATTGAAGTTGGTTTAAGTTTTGAAATGGGATTTGAAGGTATTATAAAAATACTTAAATATTTAAATCAATCATCTAAATTATTAGAGAAAAATATTTGCTTTAAAAAAGAAGATATTGATGCTTTAAAAATAGGTAGTATGTTATATTCTGATTATGATAAAGAAGAAAATTATTATAAAGAAGATAATGCTTTAAAAGTTGATTTAATTAATCGTACTATTAATGGTTTAACAGTAAAAGATACAGTTAATTTAATTAAGGAAAACATAGAAGGTCAAGATGAAGCTATTTTTACTTTAGTAAATGCTTTTTATAATCATGTTTTTAATAAAAATAAATCTTTTAATAGTTTTGATTTGAAGCAACTAAAAGAAAATGTTTTATTTATAGGATCAACAGGAGTAGGTAAAACAGCTATTGTTGAAAATTTAACAAGAATATTTAATATTACTTATGTAAGAGAAATAGCAACGAGATATTCTCAAACAGGATATGTAGGATCAAGTGTTGATGATATGTTACTTGATTTAGTAAAAGCTGCTAAAGGTGATATGCAAAAAGCTCAAAATGGTATTTTATACATTGATGAAATAGATAAAATAAATAAAAAAGATGGTCAAGGTCTTGATATGGGCTTATCTGTTCAAAATGATTTATTAACTTTAATTGAAGGAGATAAAAGAAATGTTGAAGCTAAAGAACAAGGTAGAACAAATATTTTATTTGATACAAGTGGATTGTTTATAATTGCAACCGGAGCTTTTGATGGCTTGGATGAAATTGTTAAAAGAAGAGTAAAACAACAACTAACTAATGGAAATACTTTAGGTTTTACAACAAATACTAATCCAGTTGATGTAAATTATAATATAACTAATAACGATTTATATGAATATGGTTATGATAAACAATTTATAGCTAGATTTTCCAATAAAGTTAAATTAAATAATCTATCCGAAGAAGTAATTTTTAATATTATAAATAATTCTCGAAATGGGTATATTAATCTTTGCCGAGATTCTTATCAAAAATCTGGTATTACTCTTAAAATAAGTGATAGTTTCAAGAAAAAATTAGCAAGTAAAGTTTTAAAACAAGAAGAGGGAGCAAGAGGAATAAAATCTTTGTTTTCTCCAATCAAACAAGCAATTGATTACAATTTACAAGATGGAGATATAGGTGAAATTATTTTAGATGAAGAAGCTTTAGATGATCCTAAAAAAATTATGTATATAAAAAAGAAGAATATCTAGTTTAGGTATTCTTTTATAGTTTCTATTTTATTTAATTGTTCCCATGGTAAATTAGGTTTACCAAAATGAGAATAATTAGTAGTATCTTGATATTTTATATTTTTTAAATTGAGTTCTTTAATCATGTTGCTTGGTGAAAAATCAAAGACTTTATTTATAATTTTTAAAATTTTATCTTCAGATATTTTATTGGTATTAAAACAGTTAATATTTAAAGATATTTCTTTTTTAACTCCAATTGCATAGGAAACTTGTAGTTCTATTTTTTTAGCTACCTTAGCAGCAACTAGGTTTTTACAAACATATCTAGCATAATAAGCTGCACATCTATCAACTTTCGTGTAATCTTTACCTGAAAAAGCTCCACCTCCATGTTTAGCAAAACCAGAGTAAGTATCAATTATTATTTTTCTACCAGTTAAACCAGTATCTCCAATAGGACCACCTATTACAAATCTTCCAGTTGGATTTATTAAAATCTTGGTATCATTATCTAATAAATTATTTGGTAATACTTGATAAATTAAGTCTTTGATATCACGCCTTATAATATTAATATCAATATCAGTAGTTTGAACTGAAACAATTATGGTATCAATTCTTTTAATTACATCATCATAGTATTCTGTTGTTATTTGACATTTTCCATCAGGTTTTAAATAATTTAAATTAGAATTATCTAAAGCTTTAGTTAATTTGTTAACCAATAGTTGGGTTAGGGGTAAATATTCCTTTGTTTCATCAGTTGCAAATCCAAACATTATTCCTTGATCACCTGCTCCAAATTCTTCTTGATTAACACCTATACTAATATCATTTGATTGCTTAGTTAAGAATACTAAAACTTCATATTCTTCAAAGTAACCAAGTTTTTTTAAAGTGCTTTTAACAAGACTTTCTATGTCAGGTTTAGCATTTGATGAGACTTCTCCTGATACAATTATTTTTCCTTTAGTTGCCATTGTTTCAATAGCAACTCTTGAATTTTTATCAAATTCTAAATAAGCATCTAATAAAGTATCACTTATTAGATCACATATCTTGTCTGGATGACCAGCTCTTACACATTCACTTGTAAATAATTTTTTCATATATCCTCCTTTCCTTATAAAAAGAAAAAAAACTTAGGATATACCTAAGTTAGATATCCTTATCCGTCAGGGTTTAGCACCTAATTTAATAGGTTGCTGGATTTCAAAGGGCCTGTCCCTCCATCTCTCTTTATAAGGTTTTTTTATTTACTAATTAAGTTTAACATATATAATTTATTTGTCAATTACTTTTTTAAATTTTTTACAGTATCCATGATAAAGTCATCTATTTCTTTAGTTTTATTTTCCATATCTAATAATAAATAATATTGGTTAAAAAATCTATCTTTATTATGAGTTTCATATTTTATTTTAAAGTAAGTATCTCCATTTATATAATCAGTTAAAAATCTTAAAACAAGTTCATAAGTTAAAATTTTAATAGATAAACTCATATACTTTATTTCTTCATCAGTTAAAAAACTTATAGTTTCTTCTAAAAATCCTTTTAAATAAGCCTTAGTTAAATCTAATCTTAAATATATTTTATCTTTATCTGTTTCATCTTCAAAAGAATTAGAACAAGCTGATCGTATTCCATCACCTAAATCATATAATATAGAACCAGGCATCATAGTATCTAAATCAATTATTGCAATTCCTTCATTGGTTTTTTTATCCATTAAAATATTATTTAATTTAGTATCATTATGAGTTACTCTAATAGGAATAGTATTTCCTAAATTATCAACTATTAAACTATATTCTTTAGATTTAGAAATTAAATAAATTATTTCTTTAGAAACTTCCATAGCTCTTGTAGTTTTATTGCTACTAATAGCATCTATTAAATCATAAAATCTTTTTTTAGTATTATGAAAATTACTTATAGTTTCATTTAAAGTATTAATAGGAAAATCACTCAATAACTTTTGAAAGAAACCAAAACTTTTACCAGCTTGATAAGCAAGTTCTAAAGAATTATTAGTTTCATTAAAAGAATCATAACTTATACAATCTTCAATGTAATCAAAAGCTCTATAATATTCTAATTCTTTATTATCTTGATATACATACATATTTTTATTATCTATAGTTTTAATAATATTTAAAGTTTTATGAATATTATCATGAGTAGTAATTAATTTATCTTTTAAATGCTTAGTTATTAATTCAATATTTTGCATAACTAATTCAGGTTCTTTAAAAACATTAACATTTATCATTTGTAATAAATATTTTTTAATATCTTTATCTTTATAAGTTAAAATATAAGTTCTATTAATATTACCTTGTTTATTTTCTTCTATTTTAATTAATTCACCTTCAAAATTAAAATTTTTAGCTATTTTCTTTATTTTTTCATTCATATTTTTATCACCAATAAAATTATAACTTAAAAAAATGAAAAAAGTCTATCTTTTTTACGTTTATGTGATATAATTGTTATGTATTCCTTGTGTGGCGGAATTGGTAGACGCGCACGACTCAAAATCGTGTATCTTTGATATGTGGGTTCGATTCCCACCACAAGGACCATTTTTTAAATTGGAGAAAAAAATGAAAATATTTTTTTTAATATTATTTATTTTATTATCAGGTTGTTCAAAGCAAGAAGTAGTAAATGAGGTAAAAGGTGTTGAAAACCAAATAGAAGCATCTTCTTATCAAGACGATAACAAAATAAAAATTAGTCTTTATACTACAAATAATAAACATCTAAAACAAACCGAAGTTGTAAGTAATTTTTTAAGTTTAAAAGATATTGGCACCTTTACAGCTATTTTATCTGATGAAAATGTAGAAGTAGGTAAGTGTAAAACTTTATATAAAAATTATGCGCAAAAGTATGAAAATTTTAATAATTATAAAATAGGTTATGAAATAGTAGTTAATTTAAAAGATAAAACAAGTATTAAAGAAACTATTTTAAAACCAAAGTATTTTACTAATTATTCTTTTAGTAAATATTTATATATTTGGTTATATGATGATATTAATACTACAGGTTGGCATTCTCATATTGAGGAGGATGCTTATAATGATACTACCGTTATGTCAAGTATTAAATTAATGGCAACGGAAGAGGGTAGTAATAACATAGAAAATGTTTTAGTAACCGTTTTTACCTATGATAATGATGATTTTGATTTAAATGGTAATTACCGTGGAATTAGTAAATCAACTTTAACAATCAAAAGAAGTAACTAGAAAACTAGTGCTTCTTTTTTTCATCTAATTTATGAGGTTCATCAGTTATTTCATATGGAAAATCAAGATCATCACGAATTTCATTATATCTAATAAGTTGTTCTTTAAGCTTTTTTAACTTTTCTTCATCATCAATATCTAAAGTATTGAAAAAAGCAATATAAAGAATATTTTTATCAAAAGGAACATTTATTCTTGTTAACAAATAAGAACCTATTTCATCTAATAAATTAGTATAATCTTTTTCGGTATAACAATTTTTAAGTTTATCTATAAATTCACTTGCTCTTTTATCTATTCGAATAAATTTAATTATTTTAGTTATTACTTGTTCATAATTTACAAGAATAGAATTAGTTAAAGCAGTATCTTCTACTTCTTTTTCATTCCTTTTTAAATAAAAATTAACTTGATCATTAAACTCTTCTTTACTATGAATATCTAAAATATATTCATTTGCAAACCTTTTAACTGGTTTTACATAAAACATAGTTCTATCTAATTGCATATTATCTATATTCATTAAAGAATGATTAAATTCTTTAAAATTAGAATTATCCCAAGTAGGATCAGACATAAATAAACCATGAATATTATATTTATCATCATCTAAATCAACTATTACTCTTCTATGACCAACTCTTTTTTCATCATTATCTAAAACATCACAAGAAAAACTATACGCTTTAATACCAACTTTATTTAAAAGAGTTTCAAATAAAACAGCAAATCCAACACAAACAATAGTATCTCCGTTTAAAATATATTTTAATTGTCTTGCTTTTTTAAGATCATCTGCTTCTTTATAAGGTTTTAAATCTTTAACTTTTTGATAAATAATCATATATTTTTCAAGAGGAGTATAACTACTAGGAATAGTTTCAAGAAATTCATATAACTTTTTTTCTTCTTCCATATATTCAGAATAAGTGTAATTATTATTATCATTAAAAATTATTAATTCAATATTAGGATAATTATCTTTAAAATTATAAATTAAATCTTCATATAAATGTCTATTTTCAACTTTTATTATTAATCGTAACTTTTTCTTAACTTTTTTAATTTTTTCTAAACCTTCCTTGATTAATTTAATTTTATCTTCTTCAGTTATTTCAAGTTCTGTATTCAAGGCTTTTTCAAAAGTAGTATCATCTTCAGAAAAATCAAAATTAACAATAGCATTATCAGGTAAATAATTTAATAATTCAAGATCAGCCTCAGTTATTTTTTGAGGATTTAAGTTTATGTTTTCAATTAAAGGCCAAGGTGCATCATAATGATAAGATGATTTATCAGTCTTTTTATATATTTTAGTTGTAGTTGCATTAAGATTCATAAAACTATTAGTATCTTTTAGAAAAGATTGTGATATAAAAATGTTAGTAAATGTTTTATTTAATTTATCAAGAATATCTTCATCTAAATCTAAATTATATAAACATAAGTTATGACTACTTATTTTAGAATTATCAAGTAAATATTCTAAGACTTCTTGACTATAATTTCCTTTAGTTAAAATTAAATAATCATTAACTTGTTGTTTACTTAAAAATTCTTTCATTTTTTTCTTTTTATTTTTCTTTTTTAAATTATCAATTATTTTAATCATACAAATTTCCTCCTTTTCGTAATAAATTACTATTTTCTAATTAAATATTATCATAAAATGAAAAAAAAGTAACTAGAAAAATCTAGTTACTTATTTTTTATCTATTGTAGAATTCAACGATTAATGATTCATCAATATCACTTGATAATTCGTTACGTTCAGGAAGTCTTACAAATTTAGCTGTATTATTATTCTTATCAAAATCTAAGTATTCAACTCTCTTAGTTACATTTTCAAGAGCTTCTTTAACACATTTTAAATCTTTTGAATTTTCTTTTAAAGCTATAACTTGTCCAACTTTAACACGGTATGATGGAATATCAACTTTCATACCATCAACTGTAATATGACCATGGTTAACTAATTGTCTAGCTCCACGTCTTGTGTTAGCAAATCCCATACGATAAACTAAATTATCTAATCTACTTTCAAGAAGTTTTAAGAAGTTTTCACCATGAATACCTGTAAGTTTTCCAGCTTCAACGAAAGTTTTATGGAATTGTCTTTCATTAAGTCCATACATGAACTTAACTTTTTGTTTTTCTTTTAATTGTTCACCATAGTTAGATAACTTTCCTTGTCTTTTAGCTCCATGCATACCAGGTTTATATGGACGTCTTGCTAAATCTTTACCATTTTCTAAGGTAGAGAAACCAACACTTCTACTTTTCTTATAACTTGGTCCTGTGTATCTTGACATATTTTCCTCCTTCAATATTATTCATAAACATTGATATCTATTTCTTCTTTAGGGAGTTTTTTTTAATACTTTCACGACAATAACCATAGTTACTCATAAACTTAAAAAACACATTAAAAAAGATAATAAACTGGGTTATCAATTGAATATGTACTCATATTATATAGAAATATTAAGACTTTGTCAATTATTTTTTGCTATTTTTTTATTAGAAAAATTATCTGTAAATATAAGTAAAGAAATAAAAAAAATATAGTAAAATTAATTACTTTTTGATATTATTAATAAGAGTGGAGGTAATATGATTTTAAATTTAATTTGGGGTTTTTGTATGGCTCTTGCCGATAGTGTTCCCGGAGTATCTGGTGGAACAATTGCTTTTTTATTAGGATTTTATGATGAATTTATAAATTCTTTCAATTATTTAATTAAAGGAACTAAAAAAGAAAGAATAACATCTCTTAAATTCTTAGCAAAACTTGGTATTGGTTGGGTAATAGGAATGATTTTATCAGTTTCAATTCTTGCTAATGTCTTTGATTCAGGAATTTATAAAGTTAGTTCATTATTTTTAGGATTTGTTATAACTTCTATTCCAATCATGTTTATAGAAGAAAAAGAAAATTTAAAAAATAAAAAGAATATGTTATTTATTATTCCTGGAATAGTTTTAGTGGTTTTATTATCAATTATAAAATTTACTAAGGGGATGGATGCTGCTAATTTAAATATTGGAATGATTTTATATATAATAGTTGCAGGAATACTTGCAATTTCAGCTATGGTTTTACCTGGTATATCAGGATCAACTTTATTATTATCATTTGGTTTATATATTCCAATTATTACAGCCATTAAAGATTTTCTTCATTTAGATTTTTCCGGATTTTTCCTTTTACTTGTATTTGGAATAGGAGTATTACTTGGTATATTTATATCAATTAGAGGAATTAAAAAAGTTCTAGAAAAATATCGCTCGCAAACCTTATATGTAGTAATTGGTATGATGATAGGTTCTATTTATGCAATTATTCAAGGACCTACTACTTTAAAAGTTCCAAAAAGTGCTATGACCTTTAAAGAATTTTCAATTATATATTTCTTAATTGGAGTATTAATAGTCTTTGGTTTACAAAAAATGAAAAGTTTACCATTCTATAAAAAAGAAATAAAAAAATAATTATTTAGCCTAGCTAAATAGTTTTTTTTAGAAAAATTTTTTTAATTTCATATAATATGATATAATGGTAATAAGTCAAAGGGTGATAAAATGAAAATAATTATAAGTGCAGGTGGAACAGGTGGTCATATTTATCCTGCTTTAAGTATTATAAATAAAATAAAAGAGCATGATAAAAATAGTGAAATATTATATATTGGTACAACTGATCGAATGGAACATGAAATAGTACCAAATTTAGGTATACCTTATGTTGGTATTAAAATGTCTGGTTTATCTAAAAATATTTTTAAAGATGTTAAAAGTGTATGTTTACTTGCAACTTCTTTAGTTAAAATAAGAAAAATAATTAAAGAATACAATCCTGATATAGTAATAGGAGTAGGTGGTTATATAACTTTTCCAGTTATCTACGAAGCTAGTAAATTAGGTTATAAAACATTTATTCATGAACAAAACTCAATACCTGGTAAATCTAATAAATTATTAGTTAAATATGTATCTAAAATAGCAGTTAGCTTGCCTGGTAGTTTAAAATATTTTCCAGAAGATAAAGTTATTTTAACGGGAAATCCTCGTAGTAGTGAAGCAGTTAAGGCTAAACCAATTGAAAAATATGAACTTGGTCTTACTAAAAATAAAAAGTTTGTTTTAATCGTAATGGGTTCACTAGGATCGATGACAATTAATAAAGAACTAGAGCATATTGCAACTAATTTTAAAAATAAAGATTATGAAGTAATGATAATAACCGGTAAAAACTACTTTGATAATTTTAAAGATGTAAAAATTAAAAATGTAAAAATAGTACCATTTTTAAATAATATGTTGAATGTTTTAAAAGTTTGTGATTTAATAATAACTCGGGCTGGAGCTTCGACAATTGCCGAGATAACAGCCATAGGAGTACCAAGTATATTAGTACCAAGTCCATATGTTGCTAATAATCATCAATATTATAATGCATTAGAACTAGTTAATAATAAAGCCAGTGTTTTATTAGAAGAAAAAGATTTTAATGCTAAGAATTTAATTTCTAAAATAGATGAATTGTTAAGTAATGAAAAATTACTTAAAGAAATGCATAACAATGCTTTAAAACTAGGTAATCCTAACAGTAGTGATTTAATTTACAAAGAAATTAAAAAATTGGTAGGTAGTTATGGAAAAGATAATAAATGAAATAATGAATTTAAAAATAGGTGATGTATTAGTAAATGCAAGTTTAAGTAAATATACAACCTATAAAGTAGGAGGCATAGCTAAAGTTTTAGTTTATCCAAAAAATACAGAAAAGTTAATTGAGTTAATGCAACTTTTAAGAAAAAATCAAATAAAACATTTTATATTAGGAAATGGTAGTAATGTTTTATTTAGTGATAATATATATGATGGAGTTATTATAAAACTTGATAATTTTAATGAAATCGAATTTAATGAAACCACAATAAAAGTAGGAGCTGGCTATAGTTTAATAAAACTTGCTATGGAAGCTGTTAAACATGATTTAGCAGGTCTTGAATTTGCATCAGGAATACCAGGAACAGTTGGAGGAGCAATATTCATGAATGCTGGAGCCTATAACTCTAATATGGCTCATGTTGTATCAAGCGTTGATGTTTTAACTGATGAATTGAAAGTTATTACTTTAAGTAATGAAGAAATGGAATTTGCTTACCGTGAAAGTATTTTACAACATAAAAAAGATTATATTTGTCTTGGAGCAACTTTAAAACTAGAATATGGAATAAGAGAAGAACTAGAACTTATCATGAAAGATAGAAAGCTTCAAAGAAAAAGAACCCAACCTTTAGAATTTCCATCAGCTGGATCTGTTTTTAGAAATCCAACCGGTATGTATGCAGGTAAAATAATTGAAGATTTAAATCTAAAAGGTTATCAAGTAGGTGGGGCTAAAATAAGTGAAAAACATGCTAATTTTATTATAAATACAGGAAATGCAACAGCAAGTGATATAAAACAAATAATTGATTTGGTAAAAACTAAAGTAAAAGAAAAATATAATATAAAATTAAGAGTTGAACAAAGACTTGTAAATTGGGATAAGAAAAATGAAAAATAAGAAAAAAGGAATAAAAAGGTTAGTTAAAATACTTATAATAATTATTATAATTATAGGTATAGGTTGGTATTTAAAAGAATTAAAAATAAAAAATATTTATATAAAAGGTAATACTACTTTAAAAGACTATGAAATAATAGAACTTGCTGGTATTCAAGATTATCCTAATATGTTTAGTATTTCAAGTAGGAAAATTGAACAAAAATTAAAAATGAATAAATTAATAAGTAGTGTTAAAGTTAAAAAAAATTTATTTGGTAAAATAGTTATAACCATTAAAGAAGAAAAAATGCTAGTTAAAAATGAATTAGATAATACTATTTATCTTGCTAATTTAGAAAAAATAACAGATGATAATAAAGTTATTGGAATACCTACTTTAATAAATGATGTTCCAAGTGATATTTTAAATAAATTCTTAGAAAAATTAAATAAAATAGATCCTAGTGTTTTAAGTAAAATATCAGAGATAAGTTATAAACCTAATGAATATGATAAAGATTTATTCTTGTTTTTAATGAATGATGGCAACTATGTTTACATAACAACAACCAAACTAAGTAATATAGATAAATATGAAAGTATTTTAGTTAATTTAGAAAATAAAAAAGGATTTATTTATTTAGATAGTGGTAATCACTTTGAACCATTTTCATAGGAAAATATTAAAAACTCTTTAAAAATAAGGAGTTTTTTGTTATAATCTTATTTGTTAGGAAGGTAATAATATGTATGATATAAGCTTAGATAATTTTCAAGGACCAATGGATTTATTATTACATTTAATTAAAAAGAAAAAAATGAATATTTTAGATATTAAATTAGGTGTTATAATAGATGAATATTTAGATTATATAAAAAAATGTGAAAATTTAAATTTAAATATAGCTAGTTCTTATTTAGTAATGTCATCTGAACTTATAGAAATAAAATCAAGAATGTTACTTCCTTCTAATAATGAAGAAACTGAAGAAGAGGATTTAGAAACTAATTTAAAAAATAGATTAATAGAATATGAAAAATATAAAAATATGATTTCTTTATTTAAAAATTTAGAAGATGCTAGAAAAGAATTTAAAACTAAAAGTCCAACTAATATATTAGAATATAAAGAGCAAGAAATACATAGTTCTATGCATATGGATAGTTTAGTAAAAGCTTATCAAGAATTATTAAAAAGAATTGAAGATGAAAAACCTCTTCAAACGAAGGTAACTAAAAAAGAAATATCAGTAGATGATCAAATTATAAAAATAAGAGATAAATTTAAATTAAAGAAAAGAATTAATTTTCAAGATTTGTTTGAAAAATATGAAAAAAGTTATATAGTAGTAACATTTCTAGCAATACTCGAAATGACTAGTAAAGGTGAAATTAGAATTGAACAAGATAATAATTTTGATAACATTATATGTGAGGTAGTAGAATGAATTTAAAAGGTGTAGTAGAAGGAATATTATTTGTTGTTGGAGATGATGGAGTAACTTTAAAAGAGTTACATGATATTTTAGGTGTTGATGTTGAAGAAATAAAAAAAATAATAATAGATTTAAAACATGATTATGAAAGTGCTGAAAGAGGTATTAGATTAAGTATACTAGGAGATGCTTTTAAATTAACTACTAAAAAAGAACATAAAGAATATTATCAAAAGTTATTAGTAAATGAAGATAGTAATACTTTATCTAATCAAGCTTTAGAAACTTTAGCAATAATTGCTTACAATGAACCAATTACTAGAATTAAAATAGATGAAATAAGGGGAGTTGCAACAGCACCTATGTTAAGAAAGTTGATGGCTAAAGGACTTATAAAAGAAGCAGGTAAAAGTACTGAGCCAGGTAGACCAATTTTATACAAAACAACCAATGAATTTTTAGATTACTTTAATATGGAACAACTAAGTGATTTACCAAATATAGATAATATAGTTTCTAAAGAAGATGAAATAGATTTATATGATTCAAGGTATAAAGAAGAAGTAATATAGTACTTGAAAAAAGAATAAATATTTGATAGAATTAAAGAGTAAAAAATAGAAAAGGAGTTGGTTTAGATGTTAAAATTTATTAATAATTACTTTACAACTAATCAATTCTTTACTTTACAAAACTTTACATGGGGGGGGGGTAGAAAATGCCTATAATAACCCATTGAATAAAGAGTTTTGTAAAAATGTAAATAAAAAATATAGCATGATTAAGTTTACAGTTTTCCTGTAATTTTTAATTATGTTTTTTTAATTGTCCACATAATACGATTTTTTTAGACATGAAAAAACTTTATAATAAATAAAGAGTGTGTTAAAATAAAATTATATTAGAATAGTGGGGCAAAATGATAGGAGTGATAAAATTGAAAAATAAAAAAATAATGTTAATCCTAAGTATATTAGTAATCTTAATATTAACCCTAGGTTTAACATATGCTTTAACAAAATATGTTAAATTTAGTAGTAATAATATAAGTATAACAGGAGATATTTATTTAAAATTAAATGGAAGTGATCAAATTAATTTAACTAACATGTATCCAATGACTAAAGAAGAAGCTTTAAAATTAGATAACAATAGTTTTAATTTTACCATAACTGGTAAGAATACTAGTAATAAAACTATTTATTATGGAATATCACTCGAAAGTTCTGGAACTATAAAAGATAGTGATATATCAGTTTACTTAGAAGAAAATAATAATGTTTTAGTAGATGGTTT
>CAKPFH010000020.1 GCA_934153655.1 uncultured Bacilli bacterium | reverse complement strand
AATTTGAAATATCAACAACATTATTAATAGGACGCATTCCTGCATCAATTAGTCTTTTCTTGATAAAATCAGGAGATTCTTTAATTTCAACATCACATACCATTTTAGCTAAATAATAAGGACATTTATTAGTTTTAACTTCTAAACTTAATTTATCAAGAACACTTGTTTTTTCTTCTTTGATAGTAAGACTTGGAAGTTTAACTTTTCTATTTAAAATAGATGCTACTTCATAGGCAAATCCAATGTGATAAAAACAATCATTATTTCTATGTTTATGAATATCAAGTTCTAAAACTGTTGTTTCTTTATTCATATATTTAATAGGATCAGATCCTACTGGAGCATCACTTGGTAATTCGTGAATTCCTTTGTTGTAGTTTTCTTCAGTTTTCTCTTCTAAACCAAGTTCAAATAAAGCACAAACCATACCATCGGATTCAATTCCTCTAATTTTTCCTTTTTTAATTTCAAAGTTTCCAGGCAAAACTGCTCCAACAAGAGCAACTATTACTTTTAAGCCAACTTTAACATTAGGAGCTCCACAAACAATTTGTAAAATATTAGAACCTACATTAACTTTTAAGATATGTAAGTGATCACTATCTGGATGATTAGTACATTCTATTATTTCTCCTATTACTAAATTATTAATATGATTAGTTATAACTTTTTCAACATTAACCCCAGCTTTAGTTATTTTTTCAGCTAATTCTCTTGGTTCTATATCATTTATATCAACATAATCAGCTAACCATTCTAAACTTATCATTATTTTTCACCTCTTTTAAATGCTTCTACTTCTCTTAAATCAGTATTATAAAAAGTTCTTATATCATTTATACCATATTTAAGCATAGCAAGTCTTTCAGCTCCAAAGCCAAAAGCAAAACCTGTCCATTTACTTGGATCATAACCACAATTTCTTAAAACATTTGGATGCACAATTCCAGCTCCTGATACCGTAATCCAACCAGTATTTTTACATAAACTACAGCCCTTACCATGACAAGCAAAACAACTTATATCCATTTCAACAGATGGCTCAGTAAATTGATAATAACTTGGTCTAAATCTTGTTTTTGAATCTTCTCCAAATAATTTTTTAGCAATTTCATCAAAAGTTCCTTTTAAATCACATAAACTTATATCTTTATCAACTAATAAACCTTCTATTTGCATAAATTGGTGTGAATGAGTGGCATCATCATCATCTCTTCGATAAGTTTTACCAGGACAAATTACCCGAATTGGTTTTTCACCTTTTCCTTCTAACATAACTCTAGCTTGTACAGGAGATGTTTGACTTCTAAGTAAAATCTTATCATCTTCTAAATAAAAAGTATCTTGAGCATCTCTAGCTGGATGACCTTTTGGAATATTTAATAATTCAAAGTTAAAATGATCTTCTTCAATTTCTGGACCATCAACAACATCATAACCCATAGACATCATCAATTCTTCTACTTCTTCAATTACTTTTTCTAAGATATTAGGAGCTCCTACTTTAACCTTAGTTGCTGGAAGAGTTATATCAACACTTTCTTTTTCAAGTTTTTCTTGTAATTGTCTTTTTTCTATTTCTTTCATTAAACAATCAAATTTTTCTAAAACTTCTTGTTTAATATCATTTAAAAACTTTCCATACGCTTTTTTCTCTTCATTTGGTATTTCTTTTATTTTTAAACTTAAATTGGTAACAATTCCTGATTTACCTAAATATAAAGCTTTAACATTTAATAAATCATTCTTTGTTTTAATTGTTTCTAATTCTTTTTCTAAAGAACTAATTATATTTTCTCTTTCCATATTTTTTTCATTTCCTTCCCTCTTACCTACATATCTAAAAATAAATATGGTTGGCTATCTAAATCATTTACTATATCACTAAGTAATTCCCCAGATTTAATTCTTTTATCTATATAATCTTTTACTTCAAATTCATCTAAATTTAAAATATAAGGATTACTATCAAATAAGATATTCAAATCTTTAAATCCAACTGATGCTAAATAATTTATTAATTTTTTAATATCAGTATCTAATCTCGTTAAATACACCGAATTACTACTTATAATATTAGTAATTTGTCTTTCACTACAATTAATTGATTTTAATAAACTTATTTTATTCAATACTTCATCACTTGTCAACTCTTTTATTTCAGGATTCATCTCTAACATTGTTAATAAAGTATTTTCAGATATTTCTAAATTATATAATTCTTGCATTTTTTTCCTCCAAATATTCATCATAATTATATTTTTCTAGTAATTCTTTCTTAGTAATTCCATATGATTTTTCAAATCTGTTTTGATTAATAAATAATTTTTGGTAATTATTAATATCTATAATAATTCCTCTATCTAAATAAAATCTATATCTAGCATAGGATAAACTAACACTTTGCATTAAATTTTTAGAGTTATTTATAAATATATCATGTAAACCAATTGCATCATAAAATTCTATTTTTTGTCTTATATTTTCTATACTATAGCTAAATATTGCTGGTAATGACTTTGTCATTTTTATCACTTCTTCTCTTGTATAGCCAAGAAGGATTAAATCTTCTATTTTCTTTTTAATATTTTCAATACTATAACCATATATTTGTGGTAAAGCCAAAGTCATTTTTATTATTTCTTCTTTTGTATAGCCAAGTTGAATTAAGTCATTTATTCTTTGTCTTATACTTTCTATACTGTAACTATATATTTGTGGTGAAGCCAAAGTCATTTTTATTACTTCTTCTCTTGTATAACCAAGAAGGATTAAATCTTCTATTTTCTTTTTGATATTTTCTATACGATAGTTATATATTGATGGTAACACCTTTGTCATTTTTATTATTTTTTCTATTGTATAGCCAAGTTGGATTAAATCTTCTATTTTTTGTCTTATATTTTCTATACTTAAACCATATATTGATGGTGAAGACAAAGTCATTTTTATTATTTCCTCTTTTGTATAACCAAGTTGGATTAAATATGTAATTTTTTGCTTTATATTCTCTATACTATAATTATATATTGTTGGTAAAGCCAAAGTCATTTTTATAACATTTTCTCTTGTATAGCCAAGAAGGATTAAATCATCTATTTTCTTTTTGATATTTTCTATACTTAAACCATATATTGATGGTGAAAACAAAGTCATTTTTATTATATTTTCTCTTGGATAACCAAGTTGAATTAAGTCATCTATTTTTTGTCTTATATTTTCGATACTTAAACCATATAGTGTTGGCAAAGACAAAGTCATTTCTATTATATTTTCTCTTGGATAACCAAGTTGAATTAAGTCATCTATTTTTTGCCTTATATTTTCTATACTATATCCATATATTGCTGGTAAAGACAAAGTCATTTTTATTATTTCTTCTCTTGTATAACCAAGTTGTTCAAAAAATAAATTATTTTCTCTAAAATGTCTTAATATAGTATCTTCAATTACATTTTTCAAGGAATAACTGCTAATTATTTCTTGATACTCATCATGAGAAAAACCATATTCTAAAAATTCTTTTTCTAAATTATTTAGTTCTTGCATTTTTTTCCTCCAAATATTCATCATAATTATATTTTTCTATCAATTCTTTCTTAGTAATACTATATAATCTTTCAAATTCTTTTTGGCCCATAAATAATTTCTTGTAATTATTAATATCTATAACAATTCCTCTATCTGAATAAAATCTATATCTAGCATATGACAAAGTAATACTTTGCATTAAAATTTTAGAATCAATTATTGTTATGTCATGTAAACCAATTGCATCATAAAATTCTATCTTTTGTTTTATATTTTCTATATTTAAACTATATAGTGGTGGTAATGACTTTGTCATTTTGATTATTTCCTCTTTTGTAAATCCTAAAGAAATTAAATCTTCTATCTTCCTTTTAATATTTTCTATATTTAAATTATATATTGTTGGTAATGACTTTGTCATTTTGATTATTTCTTCTTTTGTATAACCAAGAAGGCTTAAATCTTCTATTTTCTTTTTTATATTTTCTATATTTAAATTATATATTGTTGGTAATGACTTTGTCATTTTGATTATTTCTTCTCTTGTATAACCAAGAAGGCTTAAATCTTCTATTTTCTTTTTTATATTTTCAATATTCAAGCCATATATTATTGGTAATGTAATTGTCATCTTAATTACTTCTTCTTTTGTATAGCCAAGAAGGATTAAATCTTCTGTTTTTTGCCTCATGGTATCTATATTTAAACTAAATATTGTTGGATATGACTTTGTCATCTTGATTACACTTTCTCTTGAATAACCAAAAAGAATCAAATCTTCCATCTTCTTTTTAATATTTTTTATACCTAAACTAAATATTGCTGAAAATGACTTTGTCATTTTGATTACACTTTCTCTTGAATAACCAAGAAGGCTTAAATCTTCTATCTTTTGCCTTATGGTTTCTTTGTTTGAGGCATATATTGTTGGTTGTGATTTTATCATTTTTCTTATTTCTTCTTTGGTATAACCAAGTGGTTCAAAAAGCAAATTATTTTCTCTAAAATGACTTAATATAGTACTTTCAAGCATATTTTTTAAAGCATAACTACTAACTATTTCTTGATAATCATCATAAGAAAAACCATATTCTAAAAATTCTTTTTCTAAATTATTTAGTTTTTGCATTTTTCATTTCCTCCAAATATTTATCATAACTATATTTTTCTATTAATTCTTCCTTAGTAATTTTATATTGTTTTTCAAATTGTTTTTGATTTAAAAATAACTTTCTGAAATTACTAATATCTATGTTTATTCCTCTATCTAAATAAAATCTATATCTAGCATAAGACAAACTAACACTTTGCATTAAGTTTCCTGGATTTATTATAGGTAAATCATGTAAGCCTATGGTATCATAAAATTCTATCTTCTTTTTAATATTTTCGATACTATAACCATATATTGCTGGTAATACTTTAGTCATTTCTATTACATTTTCTTTTGTATATCCTAAAGAAATTAAATCTGTAATTTTTTGTCTTATATTTTCTATACTATAACTATAGATAGTTGGAAATAACTTGGTCATTTTAAAAACATCTTCTTTGGTATAACCAAGTAATATCAAATCTTCTATTTTCTTTTTAATATTTTCAATACTTAAACTAAATATTGCTGGAGATGCTTTAGTTATTTTAAGGACACTTAATCTTGTATAACCAAGTGAAATTAAATCACTTATTTTTTGACTAATATTTTTAATATTGGCAACATATATTGAAGAAGATGCCTTAGTCATTTTTAATACTTCTTCTCTTGTATAACCAAGAAGAATTAAATCTTCGATTTTCTTTTTAATATTTTCTATACTATAAATATATATTTGAGGAGAAGCCTTCGTCATTTTAATTATATCTTTTTTTGTATAACCAAGAAGTAACAAATCCTCTATCTTCTTTTCAATATTTTCAATACTTAAACTAAATATTGGAGGAGATGTTTTAGTCATTTTAATTACATCTTCTTTTAAGTAACCAAGATGAATTAAAGCCTCAATCTTCTTTTTAATAGTTTCGATACTTAAACCATAAATAGATGGCAATATTTTAGTCATTTTAATTATACTTTCTTTTGTATAACCAAGATTTATTAAATCACTAATTTTTTGTCTTATATTTTCTGGACTACAACCATATATAAATGGAGAAATTTTAGTCATTTTAATTATTTCTTCTTTTAAATAACCAAATGAAATAAAATTTTCAATTTTCTGTTCCATGTGTTTGGCATCATAACCATATATTGCTGGTAATAAATTTGCCATTTTTCTTATTTCTTCTTTGGTATATCCTAGTTGCTCAAAAAATGAGTTATTTTCTTTAAAATGTTTTAATGTTGTGGTTTCTGTCATGGTTATTAAGGAATGACTATGAATTATTTCTTGATATTCATTAAATGAAAAACCATATTCTAAAAATTCTTTTTCTAAATTACAAAGTTCTTGCATTTTTAAGGCCCTCCAAATACTCATCATAATCATACTTTTCAAGTAATTCTTGTTTAGTAAGCCCATATTTGTTTTCAAATTGTTTTTGATCAACAAATATTTTTTTATAATTACTAATATCTATGTTTATACCATTATCTAAGTAAAATTTATATCTAGCATAGGACAAACTAACACTTTGAATTAAATTTTTAGGATTTATTAAAATAATATCATGTAAACCGATTGCATCATAGAAACTTATTTTTTCTTTTATACTTTTAAGATCAGAAGAATATATTGCTGGTAAATCTTTAGTAATTTTTATTACATTTTCTTTTGTAAAACCAAGCAAGATTAAATCTAAAAACTTTCTTTTAATAGTTTCAATACTATAACCAAATATTGTTGGAGCTATCTCAGTCATTTTAATAACATCTTCTTTGGTATAACCAAGGGAGATTAAATCATTTATTTTTTGCTTAATACTAGTAAGACTTAAAGTATAAAGGGTTGGTATTAATTTAGTCATTCTAAGAATACTTTTTTTAGAATAACCAATTAAGATTAAGTCATCAATTCTTTGTTTTAATACTTCAATATTACGGCCAAATAAAGAAGGAGATAGTTTAGTCATTTTAATAACATCTTTTTTGGTATAACCAAGAAGGATTAAATCATTTATTTTTTTGCTTATACTGTTAATACTATAACTATAAATTGCTGGCAATAATATTGTCATTTTTAATACTTCTTCTTTTGTATAACCAAGTAAAATTAAATCTTCTATCTTTTGTTTAATATTATCAATACTATAAATATATAATGTTGGTAATATCTTAGTCATTTTAAAAATATTTTTTCTAGTATAACCAAGTAGTATTAAATATTCAATTCTCATTTTAATACTATCAATGTTTAAACCAAGTATTGATGGAACTAACTTTATCATTTTAAAAATATTTTCTTTGGTATAAGCAAGAGATAATAAATATTCTTGTTTTTCTTTTAAGTTTTTAACACTACAACTATAAATTGATGGATATGATTTAGCTATTTTAATAATATCTAATTTTGAATAACCAAATTCTTCTAAATAAGTATTATTTTCTTTAAAATGTTTTAATAAAGTTGTTGCATTCATTCTCTTTAATTGCAAACTATTAATAATTTTTTGATAAGCCTCTTTAGAAAATCCATATTCTAAAAATTCTTTTTCTAACATAAACCTCCCCTCCTTTCTTTTTAAAGTTTCCTAGAAATATTATTTAACTTAAATTTATATTTTTTCTTTCCATGTTTTGTGCCAAGTATAACCACCTCTTAAAAATAGTCTTATGTATTCAGCTACTTCTTTTTTTCTTGCAAGTTCTAATTCATTTCCTTCAAAGACAGCATGACGACCATCTTTAAGATAGGTTAAATATTTTGTTTTACTTGAAATTTTTTCATAGATTATTTCCCCATTTTCATATGGTACTACTTGATCAGTATCACTTTGAATTATTAAAGCTTCACAATTAACTTTATTTAATAATTCATAATTATTTTTAACTAATTTAACAAATTCTAAAAAGAACGGAATAGATGTATGAAATACCCGATCAAATACTTCAACATAATCTTTATAATCTTTATTAGTTAAAATATCAATTTTATTTTGCTTAAAATTCAAATAATTATAAGCAGCATTGATAAAAACAACTTTTTTTACTTCTTTATAATTAAATGAAGTAAGACCAATTAATACTCCTCCCATACTATGACCAATTAAATAAACACTTTTATAGCCCATATTAATTAATTCTTGAATTCTTTGATTAAGAAAATCAATCCAAGTTTGGTAATTTACTTTTTGATAATCATAACAAGGATGATGACCAGGTAAAGTATAAGCAAATACATCAAACTTATGGTCAAATTCTAAATAATTCATCAAGTATTCATTATCATATAATGAGCCAACAAAACCATGAACAATTAAAACAGCTTTTTTCATATTTCCTCCTATATAATAAAAAGAATGGTAAAGAAGTCAATTAGACGGTACCATTCTTAGTTTTACTTAAAATCTTAACGCGAATAACGATTTATCTTGAAAAGTGAATTCATCTAGAACTTATTATTAGTTTGCACCAACCACTAACTCTCTTAAAATAATTATCTAAACTACTACTCTTTTCGCATCAATAAATATAAGCATAGTATACCATCTTTACAGCTTTTTGTAAAGAAGTTTTCCTAGAATAAATTTACTTAAATTTCTTTTTTAGCAACCAAAGTTCCATCTACTTTATAAATTGCAACACCTGTTATATCTGCAACACTTTCTAAATATTTATCAAGTAAATCTGAAATAGATATAAATCTTGGAACATCACTATAATCTGTAATTGGTTCATATGATGTAAAATCAAACATAAAATCTTCAATATTTAAAGCATAACTACCAAATTTATAACTATTATCAGGATAAAAATAAACTATTCTAAAACCATCTTTTTTAATTACATCATTATAATCATAAATTAATTCTTCAGGATACACTTCCATCTTAATATTTAAATTATTTTTAGTTTCCTTAGCTATTAAATTACCTTTAATATCATAAATGGCAACTCCTAAAGTTTTCTCATCTTTTGTTAAAAAATTATTTAATAAATCATCTATCTTACTAATTTCTTTTTCTTCTAAAAAATCATTAAAACCTTCTAAAGTTTTTGAATAAAATCTAGCTTCATGATGGTTGTCATAAAAATATACTATTCTATAACCTAAATCATAAGTAATATAATCTTTAAATGTATTTAATTCTTTTAATTCCATATAAATCACCCAAAGTTATTATATAATAAAATTAATGAAAAACAAGAAAAAAACGGGATCAAATTAAAATTAATTTGGTTCCGTTTAAGATATTAGCATCTTTTAAATTTAAATCTAAATCATAAATCATACAAGTATCACTATTCATTAAAGCATGATTAACACTAACAGGATATGCTCCTTCTGATAATTCATTTATAGCTTTTACAAGCAAAAGAATTATATTACCAACTTTTTTATTAGCTGGAATAAATAAATCATATTTAACATCAAGTTCAGGAACATATACTTCTACTAATACTTTATGTTGCATTAAATTACCTCCTCAATATCAGCACTTTTCTCTGGTAATTCTTGACTATCAAATTGTAATACTTTAATTAGGGCATGACGACCTGAAACAACTTGATAACCAAAATCATTTTTAATTGGAGTTTGTAAACTTCTATCTGAACTCTTTAATAACTTAATTGAAAATTGATTAGCAATACCTTCTCCAATCCAAATAGCATGTTCAGGATCATTTACTTCTTTAAACCAAGCTTCAAATTCAATTTTCTTGAAAGCATCTATAGAATCTATAACAATAAAATTAATAATTGGTAACTTTAAAGACTTTTTATATAAATCTTGAAAAGTACTTGTATATTCACTTGAAACTTTTTGTTTAAAACTATTAAAATTATAAATTACAAATAACATAGGTTGATATTTATTAATAATATCAAGAGAGAAATTATTATTGCTTGCTTCTTCATAAATAGTATTTATATTAGTAGCAATATTTTTTAATAATTCATCATAATTAGAATTATATTTAACTATATTATTATAATTCTCTGTAAATATATTTTCAGGATCAAATAAATAAGTTTTAATAGTATTTATACTATTAAATTCTACTAATAATTCTTTGGTAAAACTTAAAGTATTTTCAATTTCACTTGCTGTTATTTTATTAAAGAAATGTTTTTTAAAATCAAAATAACAATTATCTAGATTATCTTTATAAACTCCAATTGGCATATTACTTAAGCTCATATTAGTATTAAATAAACGCATAGTTACTTTATCAGGCAAAACTGGTATTTTTAAAGCTTTAGTTGGATATTTTTCATTTAATTTAACTGATAATTCTTTAAAGAAATTACTACTATCTTCTTTCTTAGTTGGATAAGCTGTTTGGAATTCATAGATATTTTCATTTACTTTAACTAAACCACGACCTACTCCTTTAGATGGTAAAATACTAGTTCTACCAATAACTGAATAATAATCACTCTTATCATTTAATTCAAGAGCAAAGATATTTTTAAAGTTTTGACTTAGTTTATATCTAATTGAACTTGTACCATTTGCTGTTAAAATAAAGTAAATACCAAATCTTGGACATTCTCTTGTATACTTAGTTAATAATTCAGTGTAATCAGAGTATACTTCTGAGAAAGATTCAAAGCCATTTATCATGATAACAATAGATGGAACACTTTTACCAGTTGCTTTTTCATATTCAATAATACTTCCGGCATAATTTAAGAATAATTGACGTCTATTAGCAAGATAGGTATTAATTAGTTTAAATAAATTTTCTAATTTTTCTTTATCATTTGCTAGAATTACATCACCTACTTGAGGTAAATCTTTTAAAGTTAACATAGTTTCAGAGGCAAAATCTAAAATATAGAAGTTTATCTCTTCTGGAGAATAAGTAGTTACACTTGCATAAACAAGAGTTGTTAAGAATAATTCTTTACCACTACCAGGAACTCCATAAATAATTGTATTTCCAGAAGTGCTAAGTGGCAATGTTAATAAATGTTGTTGTTGGTTAACAGGATCGTCCATTTCTCCAATAATAGGATTTATATATAGATCTTTTTGATAATTATATTTATTTTTTAAAGCATCTACTTTAATAAAATCAGGTATTCGATTTAACCATAGTTGATTAATCATAATATTTTCTTTATCAGCAATAGAATCTAAATAACGAATAATATTAGTTATTTCTTCTCCTTCTGATTTTAATTTATTTTTCTTTTGAATATCAATGGTTTTATAAACAGCACCATAGTTATTAATAAAATCAATAGCACTATCAACTTTTTTAATTCTAAAATCACTTGGATAATAAGAAGCTCCGCTCCAAGCACTTTGACCATAATAGAAGTATTCATTAAATCCTACTTGTAAGAAAAAAGCTCCTATATTGGTAATACTTGCAGCATCTGGTCTTTTTAACATGTCCATTGAATCACTTTTATCTTGAACTTTTAAACATACTTTAAAACGAGAATTACTCCAAATTTGATCATTTACAATACCACTTGGTTTTTGGGTTGCAAGAATTAAATGAACTCCTAAACTACGACCAATTCTAGCAATTGACATTAATTCATCCATAAATTCAGGTTGTTGCATTTTAAGTTCAGCAAACTCATCACTTATAATTATTAAATGACTCATTGGTTCATCTACTTGTTTATTTCGATATAATTTTTGATATTTATAAATATCAATTGTACTTTCATTTAATTTATCTCTTGCTTCATTAAAAACTTTTTGACGACGTCTAAGTTCGGAATTTAAACTTGATAAAGCACGATTTATTTCGGTTTTATCAAGGTTTGTAATAATTCCTGCAACGTGAGGTAACTTTATACCTGTATCTTTATTTTGAAAAGCTCCAGCAAGTCCTCCTCCTTTATAATCTATTAAAACAAAACTTACTTCTTCAGGTCGATAATTAACAGCCATAGATAAAATATAAGTAATAATAAATTCACTTTTACCAGATCCTGTCATACCTGCAATCAAGCCATGTGGACCATGAACTTTTTCATGAATATCTAAATATAAAAGATCACCTGTATCACTTATACCAACTGGTGCTGCTAAAGAATTAATGGGATTTGATTCTTTCCAACGAGCTAAAATATTTAATTGTTCAACCCTACCTACATTATACATTTCAAGGAAAGTATAAGTTGTTGGTAAATTAAACTTACCATTTTGAAACTCAATTGGAACATTGGCAACTTTGCTAGTTAATAAATTCATATTTAAAGTATTAAAATCAGCTTTAAACTCTTGCTTATTTCCTTTAGTTAAGTCAGGTTCTAACATTAAACTAATATCACTTGTTAAATTAATAAAAGCTTTAGCATCATCTGGTAATCTTCTTAAAGATCTATCAACTGCAATTATTGAAAAACCTAAATTAATTTCATTTTCTAAAACCTTTTTAAATATTTCAATATTTCGAATATTTTTATAATCATCAGTTATAATAACATAATATGGTAATTGATTTTTATAACTTGCTTCATTATCACTATAACTATGATCTTTATCTTTAAATTTACGATTATTAAACTCATCTGTTAAATATAAAGATATTTGATTAATTTCCTCTTTTGTAGTTCCAAAGAAACGAAAAGTTTTAGTATCATTCCATACAAAAGGAGTTAGTTTTAAATATTCAAAATAAGTTTCATTTTCACTACTAGTAAGTATTACTATTTTAAGTTCTTCATAACTATGAAAGGTCATCATTTGTAAAACTAAAGTTTCTAAAAATTGATAACCAAGTTTAAGTTCAGCTGTAATAGCAACAATATTTTTATCCGTTAAAGCTATACTAACAGGAACATCATCAAGTTTTTTTTCAGATCCAGCTACATCTTGTAATAAATGTTTTAAATTATCATCTACTAAAGTAAATCTTTCTTTTTCATAATCAACTTCAATACTAGCTTTAATATTTCCTATACCAATTCTTAAGTTTAAAAAGTCATCATGTTCAATTTTTCTTTCCCATAAATTATTTTCTCGATTCATGATAATATCAAAACATTGTTTATTAGTTAAATTATTTTCAACTAAAATATATTTTTGTTCTTCCATTTTATCATCAATTTCTTTTTTTCTTTCATAAACATAATTAGTATATTTTTCTTGTCTTAAAGCTTCTTTCTTTTTATTAGTTCTTTTTTGCCATACTCTTGATATTATAGGAACAACAAAAGAAGCAATTAAAGTAATAAGAGTAATAAGTAACGTTGGTAATATTTCTTTAAAACTGGCCCCTTCATTTACTCTAGAAATAGCTGTATATAAACTCATACTAGAAGTGGCTGCCATAGTCATAGAAGATGCTAAGGTTAAGAAAAAAGGCATTCCTTCTGGATCTTGATTTTCAGGTGGGGAATCTATTTTAAATTTTTCTAAAACAACACTTCTTTTAAAACGAGGGGTACGAAAGAAATAATCATCTTCATCATAAATTTCTAGTTCTTCGTCTATTTCACTTTTACTACTTGCAACCCCTAATTTAATAGCTCTTAATTTATTAGTATTAATTTTTACCGTATTAAATGGATTATTAATAATCATATAATTACCAAGAACAACTATTCTAAGACCTAATATAAAGATTACATCACCATTAAAAAGTCTTTCTTTAGTAATACTTTTATTATTACGATAAACTAAATAAGTATCAGTTAAAACCTCAATATACCAAGCATTATCATAATAGATTTTAACTCCAAATGACTTTAAAAAATCATTATAATAATTAATATCAGAATTACTACTTCCAATTGTTATATTAGCATCTACTACTTGATAAAGTGTTGTATTATCAAATGTTGGTAAACAATATAAAATATATCTATAATCACTTTTACGATATAATATTTCACATGAAAAATAATCTGTTAAATTAACACTAGAAACAGGAGTATTGTTAATAATAATAGCTGTATCAGGTGTATTTGTAAGTAACCACTTTCCATTTTGTTCTTTAATAGTAATTAAATCGATTTGATTACCATTCTCATCAGCATCAACAATTTGAAAATCACCATAAATATTATTAGGAAGTGCAGTTGTAATTATTCTTTCTTTCTTTAAAATAAGTATTTTCATACAATCCCTCAATTCTTACTTAATTCTAATAAAATTATAACAAAAAAAACTATATTTAGCAATTACTAAATTATAGTTTTTAATATTAATTTATAGTATTAAACCATTTAGCACTAGGCTTAACAGTAGCACCTGCTAAAGCACCACTAGCACTATGAGTAACAGTAGTACCTGATACAGCACCATTAATACCAGAAGTAGCAGCAACGGCAAGTGCTGACTTAGACATTCCTTTTTCATCTAATAAAGTAGTTAATTCTTTTATTACATTATCAACGCTCGTTAATTTTTCTTTTATTTCCAGTAATTTTTTATTGGCACTGTCAAGAGCAACTTCATAAGACATTTTATAACCATTAAATTCTGCTGTTCCATAATTTTCAATAGCTAATTCATAATATTTATCATATACACCTATATAATCATCAGCTTGCCCCATCAAACCAACAATATCATCAACCAATTCAGAATAATCTTTTAATATTTTTTGTTTTTCAGTTTGTAAGTCTTGCCATACATTATCTGTAGCATCATTAATAGCATTTGCTAATTGTTCATAATCAGATACATAATTATCAATATCACTAATACTTTTTCCTAAAGTATCAGAAGTATTATTATATTTTAATTGTTCACAAATACCTTTAATTCCTTTAATATGTTGTTGTAAGTCAAGATAATATTCTTTTATTTTTTTGTTAATGAGAGAAATTGCTTCAAAACTTGATTGTCCTAAATTAGAACTTTCTAAATCAGATGCCATCTTATTTTGTAAAGTATTAACTTCTATACCTTTATTTTTAATATCTGTTCTATGCTGTTCTAAATCATTTCTTATTTTTCTAATTCTACTCATTTTGCCACCTCACCATCAACATTATTTTGACCTAATTTGGAAACATCAATTGGAGTTGAAACTGAATCAGATACTGGAATATATCCTTTATCACCATTTGTAGGATCAGTAATACTATAATATTCTGTTGTATCAGATCCTTGTTCTACTAAGAAAACTTCATTCTTTTCAGGAAGTCTTGCTACTACTCCTTCACCTTCAGCCGGAGTATTTAAAATCATGGCATTATCACCTGTTATTTCAACAGCTTTTCTTTCACCTTTTTCATCCCAATTAACTTTAGTTTTATCAGATATTTCTACATAATAAATTTTGCCAGTATCCTTATCTAATAATTGATAATAATATTTACTATCTTGTTTAGCAATACCAATTAAACCATAATTACCAGTTGGACTAGATTGAACTGGAGTTGCATCACCTATTTTTTCATATAAGGAAACAATTTCTGCAAATGTAACTAAACCAACTATAGCTGGACTAAATTTAGCTAAAGTTAATTCATCAACTATTACAGGAGTTGGAGTAACATTAACTATCTCATCTGGATTAGCACTTGGTGTGTCAGCGGGAACAACAGGAGTAGATTGACTTGGTGTAATTCTATTTATTTTTTTAGGCCCAGAAGCCAAATCTTCACTATAATCTATTTCTTCATTTTTATTTATTATTTGTTTCAAATCATAAATAACTGAATTTATTTGTCCTATAATTGCATTTTGAAATGATTTTAATCTATTGGTAAGATCAGCTTCCGAATAATAACTATTTGCAGCAAGTTTTTCTTTTACTGAAGGATACAAAGCTGGATAGCCCTCTCCTATAAATTCATTAACTGCCATTGATAAATCATTTTCAAAAAAATCAACAACATCTACTAAACTATTTTTAATTTGACGCATATCTTCAGTTTTAACAGTTAAGTTATTTAATTCATTTTTGCTAATAACTAAATTACTAGGAACAGTAGCATCAATTGTTGATGCCATAAACTTAGTAGTACTATATCGTTTACCAGTTTCAGGATTAACAATTAAATAATTACCATTTTCTGATTTAACTAAATCATATTTACCATCAGCATCAAGATTATCAGAAACTACATATCCCCTATTTTTAATCTCAGAAATAGTTAGTCCTTTTTCACACTCTTCAACAAGTTGGTATACCCCTTTTCCATTGGAATTATAAATTTTACCATTTCCATTACCAATATCACTTAATGAAGCATTTTCAAATGTTTTGGTTGCAGTATTATAAATTCTAGCAGTTTGAAAATCTGTAATGCTATAATCATTTGGATTTGTTAAAGAAAAGTTATAACTACCTATTGTCGAAAGATTACCACTTGCATCTTTTAAATAAATATTACATTTTTCACTATCTGAAGAACCTATTACAACATCAGTAAAGATTTCACTTCCTTCTGGAATTTTAATAGCTTCGTTTATAGCATTATAAAGAGGTGTTTCTTTATTAATTGAAATTATTTGTTGCATGTTTTCTTCTTCCATATTTTCCTCCCTTCTTAAGAAAGGACACTAAAACTTGGTGTCCTTACTTTACTTTTGTTCATCAATATTTTTAGTAGCAGCTTTAAATCTTTGAACTGCTTCACTTACTTCTTCTATGTTTTTAGATATTTTTTGAGCTTCTTCAGCATAATCCATCATTTTATTAGATTGACTTGTTGAATTTGCACTAGCCCAACCCTCATTTTGAGAATCATAAATAGCACTTGTTTCACTAAAAGTACTTGAAATTTCATTAGATAATTGCATTAAATTATTTAAAGCTGTTTCAAGCTCATTAAAACTTTCAATTCTATTTTCTTTCATTACTTACCTCCTATAATCCTGAATTAACTTCTGCAAAATCTGCATTTTTTTGATCTAAATATGCTAATTGCCTATTATTATCAGCAATTGCTGTTTCAAGTGATTTTCTAATTTCTAATAATTTTTCACTTGCTCTTTCAAATTCACTTCCAGACCAATTAGCTTTAATAACTTCATAATTACTATTAAATGTTTCAAGCTCCTCTTGTAGTTTTCTTAAATTAGTATTAAGTCTATTAGTAACTTCAGCAAGTCTTGCTTGATTATAAACTAAATCTGCCATTTTTATATCTCCTTTCTTGATAGATATCCTATCTTTAATTTAATTATATCATATTTTTTTAAATTTCCTAGAAAAATGCTTTTTTTTTACAATTATTTGACTAAAAAAACCAACTATTTGTTGGTTTTATAGTAATAATTATATTCACTTAACTTAATTGATAAATCTTCAAGGTCAAAATCAGTTTCTTCATTATTTAAAATAGTTTCAATTTTAAATAATAATTCTTTCATATTAGAACAACTTAAATAATTTATTTCATATTTATCTAAAACACTTATATCTTTACTAGTTAAATAAATATCATTTTTAATTTGTTTTAAAAAATCAGCCATTTTTTCTCCTAGTAATTAATCTTAAAATAATTAAATTTAAAACAAAGAAAAGACAAATTAATAATCCTTTTTTATTTATTAAACTACCAATTAAATAACCTATAATAATACTTATAATAGAACTAATAATAGTAATAGTTTCAATTCTTTCAAGTTTTAAGATTTTTTCAGTTTTCATAACTATATTATTTCGATTTACTTTCATATTAGAAAAAGCATCTTGTAAGTGTTTAGAAATAAAATCTTTTTCTTTTAACATATTTCTTATTTTTTTACTTATTTCTTCCGTTGCATCTTGGTTTTTCTTAAATATATTGGTTAAAGTTTTATCTTTTAAATTAACTATAGTTTTTCTTATATTAAACATACAAGATATTGTAATAGTTATATCAATTAAAGTTATTATTAGAATAACTAAAGAAATAATTATTAAAATATTTCTTGGTATTTTATTAATTAAACCCATGAAAATAGGATTTAAGAAAGAAACCATAAGCATGCCTAAAAGACCAAAGCAAATAGAATTAAATAAACAAATTCTTCCATTTATATTAAATAATCTATCAGAATAGTCCCACCATCTTACTTTATAAATTATTTCTAAGATATAACTAGTTAGATATTCAACTATACTACAGATTATAATAGCAAGAATAAATACTAGGAAAGGACTATTTTTATAAGGAGCTAAACTTAAAAGTAATACGCCACCCGTTCCATATATCGGGCAATAAGGTCCCATTAAAAATCCTCGGTTAACAAATCTTTTAGATTGAATTGATACTAAAGTAGTTTCCATAACCCATCCTAAAAAGGAATATAACCAAAAAAGTAAATATATATTAAGCATCATCTTCACCTAAATTATAAAGTCTTTTAACTTCTTTTGGAGTTAATTTTCTATACTCACCACTTTTTAAAGATTTACAATCTAAATTAGCAAATCTTATTCTTGTTAATTTAATAACATCATAGTTAATAGCTTCAAACATTTTTTTAACTTGATGATTACGTCCTTCATGAATAGTAAGTTCTACCATAGAAGTATTAGTCTTTTTATCAAAACTTTTTAATTTAACCCGACATGGACTAGTTTTTTTATTATCAACAAGAACTCCATTTTTAAGTTTATTAATGTCTACTCCTTTAATAATACCTTTTATTTTAGCAAGATAAACTTTTTCTACTTTATTTTTAGGATGAATTAATTTATTAGTTAATTCTCCATCATTAGTAAGAAGTAATACACCAGTTGTATCATAATCAAGTCTTCCTACTGGATATATTCTTTTATCTTCTTCAATTAAATCAACAACCGTTTTTCTTCCTAATTCATCTTTTGAAGTTGTTACAACAAAACGTGGTTTATTTAATAAATAATAAACTTTATCATTATTCTTGGTTTTATCAAGAACCACTCCATCTATTTTAATAACATCACTACTACTTACTTTATCACCTAAAGAAGCAACTTCATCATTAATTAAAACTTTACCATTTTTAATTAACTCTTCAGCTCCTCTTCTTGATGCATATCCTAAGTTAGCTATCACTTTTTGAACTCTTTCCACAAAAATCACCTACAAACATTATATATGATTTTTAAGTAAAAGTCTATCAACTTTTTGGAAAATAAAATTAAAGAAAGCTGATATTAGTAAAACTAAAGTAATTGATAAAATATTTATTAATAAATTACTATTTATGATATTAAGTAATTTACTTGTTAAAGAATAACCAAATAACATTTGAACCATATAAGCTTCTAAAGTAATTGATCCTAAATAATTAAATATTTTATTAGTATTAATTTTATCAAGTAATAATATTACTCCTATTACTAAAGGAATACTAGTAAGATAGAAAAAATCACCAAAGTATTTTAAATTTAAATGACTTTTATAAATATAATAACTTAATAGTAATCCAAATATTAAAAGAATTAAAGAAGAACTAAAATATAAGTAGTTATTAAGTCTTAATTTTTCTAATACTTTTAATTTAGAAAAATAATAACCAATTAAAATAATAGGTATTCTATTAATAAAAATAAGTAAATGAGTTTTATTAAAAATACTTAATAGTACTACTAGTAATAAATAACTTGTAATTGTTATTATTAAAGTTTTAAAATTATCATATTTTTTATATAAAGGAATGAGTAAATAAATAATCATGATAGCTGGTATAAACCAAAGAAATGATCCTCCTCCTTTTAAAAATAGATCAAGACCGGTAATAGTTTTTAATAGTTTTAGAAAATTCCAATTGTTTAAGAAAAAAGCTAGAATTGAAAAGATAATAAATTTTAAATAAATTTTTTTAAATCTACTTTTAATAAATTCTAAATAATTATCTATTTTACTTCTTTCTAAAGAATAAGCTGATAGAAAGAAAAATATATCTACTCCTATAAAGGATATATATCTTATGAATGTTTCTATTTCATTTATTTTGGTATTTTTTAAACTTAGATTAATCCATAAATGAAATATTATTATCATTAAAGAAGAAAATGTCATTATTACTTTTTTATTTTTCATAAATACCTCTAATCATCAAAGTTATTTGGAGACATTACAAAGAAAACGTAATTATCAACAACAGCTACTTGCATCTCGTCTGCTTCTGTGCAGATATTCCATCTTAGATTAGCTTGTTCTTTTAAAGTATTAGCTAGTTCATTTGGTTTATCTGATTCAAATATATAAGCTATAAAAGGAATAGTACTAATAGTTGGAGCAATCACGTAAGCTTTTTTATAGCCTTGTATTTTTTCATTAAAACCTGTTAAATAATCAGCCTTACTTACATTAGAAACTTCTAAATCAGGCATATCAAAATCACTTTTTGCTAGTTTTTTAGCAACTTTTTTAATATTTTTGGTTTCAGTTATTTCTTTTTTAAATTCTTGAACTAAATTAACAGCAAGGGTATTATCATTATTTTTAGGTTCTTCTTCTTTTTTACCACAGCCAGTTATTAGAAAAGTACAAGATAAAATAAGTAAAAGAAAAGTTAAAGTTTTTTTCATGAATTCACCTCCTCTCTATAATGATTATAACATATTATTTTAAAGTTTTCTTTAAAGTTTTAATAGCATTTTTTTCAAGTCTTGATACTTGAGCTTGACTAATACCTAATTCTTCTGCTATTTCCATTTGCGTTTTACCAATTACATATCTTTTATCTAGAATATTTTGTTCTCTTAAAGATAAATCAGCTATAGCTTTTTTTAAAGCTAATTGCATTTCAACATTATTGCTGTTTTTATCTTCTAGTTGTTCATATAAATAAATTGTATCTCCTCCATCATTATAAATTGGTTCAAAAATACTAACTGGATCTGACATAGCATCTATACTAGTTATTACATCAAGTTCTGATACTCCTAGTTCTTTAGCAATTAATTCATAACTTGGTACATAACCTAAGGTATTAGTTAATTCATCTCTTTTCATAATTGCTTTATAAGCTAAATCTTTCATACTTCTACTAACTCTTATTAAGTTTTTATCTCTTAAATATCTTCTTATTTCTCCACTTATCATAGGAATTGCATAAGTCGATAACTTAAGTCCTAAAGTAATATCAAAATTATCAATTGCTTTAATTAAACCTATTACTCCTATTTGAAATAAATCATCTAAATCTGAATAACGGGATACATATTTTTTTAAAATAGATAAAACTAATTTTAAATTACCATTTACAAGTAATTCTTTAGCATGATTATCACCATTTTTATATTTTTTAAATAATTCTTCGGTTTGACTACTAGTTAAAACAATTATTTCATTTGTATTAACTCCTGTTATTTCTACTTTGTTTTTAGCCATTAAAAAGCTCCTTTCAAACATATCTTGTTTAAAAGAAGCAATTTTATTCATTTTTTTAATTAATTGTTAATTTTCCACTAGTTGGATATATTTGAATATAAGTATTTCCATCATTTAATTCTAGTTCTTTACCAGTTTCTTTTAGTTTGTAAGTAGTTTTAGCATTTTTACTTGGTTTTTCCCAGATAATTGGAACTGAATAACCATCTGTAATATAAAGTCCTTCTCCAGTACCTACATTATCAATTTTTTGATATAAGCAATAGCCATGATCACAATAACTAGAATAATTAACAGCATAAACTAAAATATTTTTAACTTTATATTGTTCACCAGTTACTAAATCTGTATTTTTAGTACTATTCATACTTCTTAAATAAGTTTTAGAACTACTATCATAGGTATAGTTAGATGTTCTATAATCAGAGTATTTAATACTTATATTATTAGCAACACTACTATTATATTTAGTCATATCAATTTCTTTAGCCGTATATTTAAGTAAACTTTTTGTATCGGTTGTTAATTGATAACCTTTAGCAGTTGCACCTTTTTTTATAAGATTGGTTGTTGTAAATAGTTTGTGTTCCCAAGCTCGATTTAAAGATTTATCCCGAATTCCATAAGCTCCATCTACATCAACATGATTAATGTTTTCATTTGCAAGTCTTCGATCAGCATCGGCTGCTCCTCCGGCATGAGCATAAATTGCATCATTTTCATAAACATAATCCAAGTACTGGGTTCTAGCACTTCTAACCGATCCTATCTTATCAACATCTTTATCTTTAAATAAAGCCATCATTCTGGTGATACCACCTTCTACCATTAACTCATAAACAATATAAGCATTATTAAGACCAGCTTGCGGAAGAGCTGCATTATGGCAATTAATCATAACTGCATAAGGACGAGTATTACTATCAACATCAATAATACTAACTTTTTTCTCCTCTTCCGTATTATTTTTTATCTCCGTATTAGGATTAGAATTATTACCAGAATTAGGAGTATTATTATTATTTTTCTTAACAGATTTAGTATAAAAAACAATAGCAACTACTAAACCTACTAAAACAATTATTAAAACAATTGACTTTATCAAATTCTTTTTATCTTCTGGATTTAAATTATTAGAATTCTTATTTTCATTAGTTTTTTTAACTTTCTTAGTTTTACTAGATTTAGTTTTATTAGTTTTATCAGTTTTATTATCTTTACTATTATTAGTATCTAATAAAACATTATTTTTCTTTGGAACATCATATTCATCATAATCAAATATATCATTCATACAAACACCTCTATTATCATTATATAACAAAAAAATTCTTTTTAAAAGAACTTTTTAAACTTTTGTTAATTAAAATTTTGAAATCCGAAATAACAATAAATTTAAATTAGGATATCCGAAATAAAAAGGGATAAAAAATTGTCGTGAACGGTACGTTCAATTTAAAAGACAATTCTTTTCCCTTTTTATTTCGGATATCCATTTCGGATTTTTTAATTTAAATTAACCATTTTATTTTTTTTATGCCTTTTTAGTAACTTCACTTATCTTAGCACCTGAGAACATATCGGTTGTAGTTGTATTTGCAGTAGACCAATTAGAACC
>CAKPFH010000019.1 GCA_934153655.1 uncultured Bacilli bacterium | reverse complement strand
GTAACATCAACTACAACATTTCCAAATGATATAGTAGAAGGTGATATGACTTCATCTAAATCATTTAGTTTTACTTTCACTAATACCGGTCAAAATGACATAACAATTAAACTAGGTACTCAAGGAGGTTTAACAGGATATCCAATTCCTCTTGAACAAGGAATAGAATTAAAATTAAATGAAACATTAGGAGTACCAGTTAAAGATGCAATTACAACAAGTGTTAATAATCCAACAGGTTCATGTAAAACCAAAGTAGAAGAGGATGGCATTACTTATATATCAGGAACCAAAGATTGTATTAATTTTAATTATGTTTGGTATTCAGGCAAACTTTGGCGAATAACAGCCATTAATCCTGATGGAACTATGAAAATGGTAACAGATGATGCAATTACAACTATTTCATACAATCCTAGTAACGATGTAAATTTCTATGATATTTCTAAAAAAGATGATGCAACTTATACTGGTTCCTACATGTATCAATGGTTAAATGAGGATTTCTTAGATACTTTATATAATTATGAAAATATAATAGTCGAAGATAGTACTTGGAATATAACTAATTCTAATGCCAGTAGTAATAGTGCAATAAGCACTAAATTACCCGAAACAACTTTAATAAATAATTCGACAATTGGTAAAAATACACCAGTAGGTTTACTAAATAGTTATGAATATTATTTAAGTTATAAAAACACAAGTAATGGCTCTGGCTATTTAAGTATAGGTTATATTTGGTGGTTATTAAATCCATATAACTCTTCTCTTGTTTGGTACGTCAACAACTACAGTAACTTGTACGACGACAATCCTTCCAATTCTAATACAACTCGCCCGTCAATAAATCTAAAATCAAATATCCAACTTTCGGGTGGATCTGGAACCAAAGATGATCCGTATACAATATTGGGAGATAAGGAACAACCAACTATAAATACAACTTTATTAAATACGAGAACAGTAGGAGAATATGTAGTATTTGATGAAGATGGAGATACTTCGACCAAAGAATTATATAGAATAGTTGGAATAGAAGATGAAAAAGTTAAATTAAATAAAAATGATTATATAAAAAATGGAACAACGGTTGTCAAAAAAATGTTTAGTACAAATACAACATATGGAAATGGTACAAGTGATGATTACTGGGATTATTATTTAAATAATACGTGGTACAATAGTTTAGCGTCAATTAGTATGTTAGATAAAGGAAAATATTATATAAAAGAAATGTCGTCAGGCTTTTATAAAAATTCTTTATGTAATACAGATAATACCACAGAAACAACAAAAGATTGTGTTAAAACAACAAGTATTTGGAATACTGGTTATGTAGGACTACCAAGACTAGGAGAAATGTTTGCAAGTCAACAAGGAAGTGGTTATAGTAGTTCAAGTGATATCTGGTTAATAACACCTTATAGCTTTAGTGTTTGGTGCGTTTACTATTACGGTCTTGTTAGGCTCAGCACTTCTTCCTATACTAGTGCTGCTCGCCCGTCAATAAATCTAAAATCAAATGTTGTTATAACAGGTGGATCTGGAACTAAATCTGATCCGTTTACAATTGCTTTAAAAGATTAAATTTTATACTACTCTTAATTGAGTAGTTTTTTAGTTAAAGTTTTTAAACAAGTCTTTTATATGTTTTATATGTCTTAAGGTAGTAATTAATATATTAATACCTGATGCTATTAATAAACTGTATAAACCTATTCCTTTGATAAAACTTAGTAAGAAAAGAAAAACAGTTTTTAGAATAATACCAATAAAGTTATCATACATTACTTCTTTAGCTTTATTAGTTGCTTGTAAAAATGTTGCTAAAGGGGCTTCTATATAAAATAGTATAAATATAAATGCTATTTTTTTTATATAACTTGCTCCATGACTGGTTTTATATAACATATTTAAAAAGAAATCAGGGTACATTGCTATTATTAAGGTTGCAGGTATTCCTATTAATAAAGAAAGGATTAAAGCTTGTTTTAATTTTCTTTTTATATAATTATAATTCTTCTTTTGATATTCTCTTGAAATAACTGGTAAAAGAGCACTGGAAATGGCACCTGTAAAGAAACCTGGTAATAATAAAATAGGCATAACAAAACCATTTATTACTCCGTATTCAGTTGTTATATAACTAATAGAATAATTATTTAAAGATAGGACATAGGTTAAAATAATTGGTTCAAAGAAGAAAGAAATAGTTCCTATAATTCTTGTTAAAGTAGTAGGTAAGGCTACTTCTAAAACACTTCCCATACTATTAAAATTAGGTTTTAAATCTTGTTTTTCTATTTTAAATTTTTTAGGTAAAAAAAATATTAAAACTAAACTTGCAACAAGTTCAGATAAAACATTTATTAAAATTAAACTAGTAGTTGTAAAAACAATTCCTTTTGTTATTAATTTAGGAAGAATTAGAAGCATGAATAAAAGTCTTACTATTTGCTCAGATATATTACTAACAACATGAGGAATCATTTTTTCTTTACCAAAGAAAAAACCTCTTAAAATACTTGATAAAGAATCAAATGGTAAAACTAAAGAAATAGCTAAAATAGGTAAATAAGCTTGTTCATTTTTTAATAAATTAAAAGCTATAAAATGACTAGTAAATATTAATATTATAGTTAAAATTATATTTATAAAAATAGATATAGGTAAAATAGAAAATAATATTTTTTTACTACTATGTTTATTTTCACTTACAACTTTTGATATTCCTGTTGCAAATCCTAATTGGGAAATTGCCATCATTAAAGAAAAAGTTGGCATTACTAACATATATAAACTAATTACTTCAAGACTTGAATTTCTTGTCATAATAACTTTTATAAGAATTCCTAATATTTTGGTTAAAAAACCACCTATCATTAAAATAATAGTACTTTTAATAAATGTTTCTTTTTTCATATTAAATAATATGTTTTAGTTAAAAAAATATCAAAAAAAATAAAAAATGTGATATACTTATTATGAAGGTGAATTATGAAAATATTACAAGTGATTATTTTAGGAATTATTCAGGGGATTGCGGAATTTTTACCTATATCATCAAGTGCTCATTTAATTATTTTTAGGGATATTTTTGGAATAGGTTCTTTTATTACAGGGGACTTTGAAATGTGTTTTGATATAGCTCTTCATTTTGGAACTCTTCTTGCTATTTTAGTTTATTTCTTTAAAGATTTTTTACATATGATAAAAGATGGATTTACTAAAGGAGTTAAAACAACGGATGGAAAGATTTTATGGTATATAGTAGTTGCAACTATACCAGCTGCTATTATGGGAGTTTTGTTTGAAGAAAAAATTGATGAATTAGTTCGTAGTAATTATGTTTTAATTTTATCTTGTCTTGCTTTAATGGGAGTAATTATTTATTTATGTGATAAATATAATAAACAAAGTAAAAGTTTTAAAGAAATGAAATTAAAAGATGCCATTATTATTGGTTGTAGTCAAGTATGTGCTTTAATACCAGGATTTTCAAGAAGTGGTACAACTATTGCTGCAGCAAGATGCTTAAAATTAAATAGAGAAGATGCAGCTAAGTTTTCTTTCTATTTATCAGCACCTGTTGTTGCTGGAGCTGTCTTTATTAAAGTATTAAAAGGAGAAATGTTATCTTTAATAACTTATAATACATCTGTATTTGTAATTGGGATTTTAGTATCATTTATTTCTGGACTTTTATGTATTAAATTTTTACTTAAATATCTTAAAAGTCATGATTATAATATATTTATGTGGTATCGTTTAATTATGGCTTTAGCTTGTTTAGTAGTTTTATTATTTAAATAAATTTAGTTAAAAAAGGTTGATTTTCTTAACTAAATTTGCTATTATTTTATTATAATATGTAGAATAGATTGGGAGATGAATTTATATGTTAAAAAATTTTGATTTTAGTTGGTTTTTAACAACACCTGGTATTTTAACCGGAGTAGGATGTTTGTTAATTTTAATATCAATTATTATCTTTATATCATCATTAAAGGGAAAGAAAAAAGAAAAAGTAGAGGATGTTAAGGTAGAAAATACTGTTGTACCTGAAGTTACACCTACTGTGCAGGGAACAGCACCTGTTAATTTTGCAGCAACTATGGAACCAGCTCCTCTTGAAAATAATATTAGCGGAGGACAAGCAAGTTTTGTAGAACCAACTGCAAGTCCAGTTGAACCTCAAATAACACCAGTTACTCCTGTTACTCCAGTTGCTAGTGAGCCAGTTGCCCCTGTTGAAATGCCTCAAATTAATATTGTACCTGAAGAACCTGTTGCTCAACCAATTAGTATGGAACCAGTTAAACAAGTAGAAGTTCAACCTATTAATATCGAGCCAACTATAACACCGGTTACACCTTCTGTTGCACCTCAAGTAGCTCAACCAATTAATATTGAACCAACTATTCAACCTGTAGCTTTTAATCCAGCTAGTCAAGTTAGTACACCAGAGCCTACTTATCAAATGCCAGAAGTTGCTCCTAGTGTTACTATGCAACCAATTAATATTGAGCCTGCTAGTTCTGTAGTTCAACCAATACCAGTAACTCCTGTTGCACCTCAAGTAACTCCAGTTAGCCCTGTTACTCCAGTTGCTAGTGAGCCAGTTGCCCCTGTTGAAATGCCTCAAGTTAATATGCAACCAACTCCTCAACCAGTTAATGTTACTCCAAGTGCTCCAGTTGAAGTACAACCTCAACCAATAAGTATTGAACCTAATTTAAGTGCACCTACAAACTTTGAAGTTAAAAAAGATGATATAGAATCATTATAGAAAGGATAAAACATGAAAAATATAGTTGACATAATTATAATAATTTTTATCTTATTATCTGGTATTATGGGTTTTAAAAGAGGAGTATTTAAACAATTAGTTTTATGTGTTGGTTTAATTCTTACTTTTTACCTAGCTTATAAATTTAAAGATGTTGTTGGAGATTGGTTTTTATTAAAAATGAATTTACCAATGTTTGATTTTCCAAACTTATTTAAAGGAGTTATAACTTTAAATATCTTAGTTTATCAAACTTTAGCTTTTGTTTTAGTACTTGCTGGTTTACTAATAGTATTTGATGTTATTTTATCAATTACTGGTTTATTTGAAAAATTACTTCGTATAACAATTATTTTAGGAGTTCCTTCTAAGATTTTAGGTTTTATTGGAGGTTTACTAGAAGGATATGTTTTAGCTTTTGTTATACTTTTCTTCTTAACTCAACCAGCTTTTAGTTTTACTTTCTTCCAAGATAGTAATTTATCTAAAACAATTTTAACATCATCACCAGTTTTATCTGATGTTACTAGAAATACAGTTACAGTTATAGAAGATATCTATGCTTTAAAAGATGAAAAAGATGTTACAGTTTTAAATCAAAAAACTCTTGATATGATGTTAGAAAAGAAAGTAGTTTCCTATAATACAGCTAATGAATTATATAAAAGAGGTAAGTTTACCTTTGATGGAGTAGAAAATATTTTGAATAAATATAAGGAGCAAAATGATTAAATACTTAAGTGATGATTTTGAAACAGAAATAAAAGATAAAAAAATATTAGTTGATTTTTATGCTAATTGGTGTGGACCTTGTCGTATGTTAACGGAAGTATTAGAAGAAATCAGTAATGAAATTGAAATATTAAAAGTAGATGTTGATAAGTTTCCTGAAATAGCTCAGAAATATGGAGTCATGAGTATACCAAATTTAATCTTATTTGAAGATAATAAAATAGTTAAAAATCATGTAGGTTATTTAAATAAAGAAGAATTATTAAATTTTATAAATGAAAAGTAGCACAAAACCTTGATTTTGTGCTTTTTAGGTGAAATATGAAAAAAGTTTTAAGTTTTGCAATATTATTATCAGGCTTAATCTATATATTAACAGGTATAAATGAAATAGAATTATTAAATACTAATCACTATGGAAAAGAAATTACTTTAAAAACTCCTGATACAAGAAAAGTTAAATTATCTTTTATAGGAGATTCTTTACTTGCATCTTTTAAAGGTGAGAAGACATATCAAAATTTTCAAGATCTTCTAGAAACTCATGATTATGATTATCCTTATAAAAAAGTAAAACATATATTTGAAAATGATGATTTTACCATTGCTAATGGCGAAAATGTTTTTTCAGATAATAAATTATTACCAATAGAAAAGAATTATAGTCCAGCTTATTGGTATATCAGTGCTAAAAAATATGCTAATATTTATAAAAAAAGTAGTATAGAAATAGTATCTCTTATGAATAATCATACATATGATTATGGTAATATAGGTTATAAAGATACAGTTTCCGCTTTAAAAGAAGCAAATGTTATACCAGGTTTGGAAGATGAAGTTATAATTCAGAAAAATGGTTTTAAAATAGGAATAATTTGTTGTAATTTATTTCATGAATTTCAAAAAAATCAAGTAATAGAAAAAATAAAAAATGTTAAGAAAAAAGTTGATTACGTTATAATTTATTTTCATGGTGGAGTAGAATATCAATATCAACCACCTGATGATATAAAAAGATATGCTCATGATTTTGTTGATTATGGAGCTGATCTAGTAATAGGTGCTCATCCTCATGTTTTACAACCAATGGAAACTTATCAAGGGAAAACAATTGTTTATTCTTTAGGAAGTTTTTTATTCGGGGGTACTACAACTCTTTTAAATAGAACCATAATTTTTCAAGTTGAATTAGAATTTGATAATAACTCTAATCTTGTTAAACAAGATAATATAATTATTCCTTGTTATTTATATAGTTCAAAAAGTGGATATGAAAAATGGCAACCTGATGTTATAGCAAATAAAGAAGAAAAACAAAGAGTAATTGATTTCATGAATAATTTAAGAAGTACACCGGATTAAAACAACTTATAATATTATTTAAATGTGAAATTCGCACAATGAAATGTGTGAAAATTGCATAATGAAATTATAATATACTATAAAAAGTATACTAAAAGCAGCCTTTTTATGTGTAATATGTGGGATGATCGATTATGCTTATAGAAGAGAAGATGGAATATATGTTGTTCCAATTACAGCCTTAAAACCATAAAAATATTCTTACTTTTTTCACATATAAGTTATTTTTTAAAAAAATAGACATACAGTTAAATGAATGGAGGAATATGTGGAAACACTTAAAGTAAGTAGTAAATCTAATCCATCAAGTGTTGCCGGTGCACTTGCTAATGTTTTTAAAGATACTAAAATAGTTGAAATTCAAGCTATAGGAGCCGGAGCTATTAATCAAGCAGTTAAAGCAATTGCTATTGCTAGAGGTTTTGTTGCTCCAAGTGGAAAAAACTTAGTTTGTACTCCAGCATTTTCAGATATCATTGTTGATGGAGAAGAAAGAACAGCAATTAAATTAATTGTTGAAGCAAGATAAAAAATAAAGATCACTTATTAATAAATAAGTTGATTTTTTTTAATTTCAAAATTTTTAATTGAATAAAAAGAAGTAATATGATACTATATAAGTATAATAAGAGGTGACTATGAAGGAGTTTAATTTAAAGAGTTTATTTCTAAAGAAAAAGGAAATAAAACTAACTTTTATATTGTTAGTAGTTTTTATTGCTGTAATTACTTTAAATGGTATTAGAAAAACTTATTGTTTACCATTTGATGGTAATATGATGAATACATTTCCAGATGTTATAAAAAATAATGCTGAAAAAATATATGAAGTGTATTTTCAAGATTTATCTCAAGATGAAATAACAAGTAGGTATAATAAAGCAACTATAAAAGCAGATTTAACTTATAATTCAACTGGTAAAGTATATGGTTGGTTAGAGGAATTAGAAACAGATAAATACAAATTAATAATAGCAAGTACTGGAAAAATTTATTTAAATACAGGATATTCATTATTTGCAGCTTTTGATTATAAAATTGGTAGATATATTAGTTATTTTAAAAATGCAACTAAAATAGATTTTTTAAATGTTGATACAAGTAGAATAACAGACATGAGTTATATGTTCTATGGTTATAGCAATTTAAAAAGTTTAGATTTAAGTAATTTTGATACAAGTAGAGTAACAACTATGAAAGATATGTTTTCTGGCTGTAGTAGCTTAACTAGTTTGAATTTAAATAGTTTTGATACAAGCAAAGTAACAAGTATGTCATATATGTTTCAGAGTTGTAGTGGTTTAACAAGTCTAGATGTGAGTAACTTTAATACAAGTAAAGTAACAGAAATGAGATATATGTTTTCTAGTTGCAGTGGTTTAACAAGTTTAGATGTTGGTAACTTTGATACAAGTAAAGTAACTGTTATGTATGCTATGTTTTCCTTTTGTAGGAACTTAACGTATTTAGATTTAACTAATTTTAATACAAGTAATGTTACCGATATGGGTTGGATGTTTTATGAGTGTAGAAATTTAATTGATTTAGATTTAAGTAATTTTGACACAAGTAAGGTAACGAATATGATAGCTATGTTTTATAGTTGTAGTAATTTAAAAAGTTTAGATTTAGGTGACTTTGATACAAGTAAGATAGAAGATATGCATTCCATATTTGAGAATTGTAATAAATTAATGGTTATTGTTAAGAAAAATAATAAAATTTTATTTGAGTTTGATTTAAAAGTATCTTTTAAAAGAGATATAGGCTTTAATAATGTTTATTCAAACGAAAATGTTTTAAAAAATAATGATGATGTATTTATAAGATGATGTATTTATAACAGGTGATTTTGCTTATGATGATACTTCTAAAAAATATAATATAGCTGTTTTAGGAGATACAAATGGTGATGGTAAATTAGATTTAAAAGATATTATGAAAGTAGCAAATTATGTATATAAAGATAAAAATTCATTAAGTGATGCTTATTTAATAGCAGCAGATTATAATTTAGATAATTCTTATAATATACAGGATATAATGAAAATGGCAAATACTTTATATAAAGGTGGAATTTAAATGAAAAAGTTTATTAGTATTTTATTTATATTGTTTTTATGTATTAATGTAAAAGCAATGGAGTTGAAACCAACTGGTGCAACTAAAGGGGGAAGAGGAAGTGATATTGAAGTATACATAACTCTTGCAAGATCTACTAGTGAAAAAGAAATATCAGCAGTTGATGGAATAATTACTTATGATAGTAATATTTTAACTTTAAAAAGTCAAAGTAATTTACTTGCTGGTGATAATTGGACTGAGTTATCAAATGTTAGTAATTCTAAAAAATTTGCATATGCTAATTTAACATTTAATAACTTAATTAAAGATACAAGTAAAAATATAGTAAAACTTGTATTTACAATTAATTCTAATGCTTCTTATGGAGAAACTTCAATTAAATTAACTAGTCCATCAGCAACTGACGCTTCAGGTGATGGAGTTAGTCTAAATGGGGGAACTCTTACCATAAATGTTTTATCAAATGTTAATACTTTAAGTGATTTAAAAATAAATAATGAAACAGTTGCTAATTTTAATTCGGAAACAACTACTTATTCTAAAGAAGTAACAGATGCTAGTATTACTATAAGTGGAGTAGCAACTGATACTAATGCAACTATAGCAGGTTTAGGTACTAAAAACTTAAATTATGGTAACAATACTTTTAAAATAATTGTAACAAGTGTTGCTGGAACAACTAAAGAATATACTTTAAATATAACAAGAAAAGATACAAGAAGTACTGTTAATACTTTAAAAACTTTAAGTTTAAGTAGTGGAACTATTAATTTTAAAGCTAATACTAATACTTATAATATCAAAGTAGGTAAAGATGTTAGTAAAATAAAAATTACTTCTGAGTTAACTGATACTAAAGCTAAATATGTTAATTCATTTGGTAATCGAGAAGTAACTTTAAAAGAAGGACTTAATACAGTTTTAGTAAAAGTAATGGCTGAAAATGGAAGTATTAGAACTTATACTTTAAATATTACCAGAGGAGAGATTCAACAAGAAGTTAATACTAAAGGAAATAGTAATATTCAAAAATTAGTAATAGAAAATTATCCTTTAAACTTTTCATCTGATACTTTAGAATATAATTTAACTATTAAAGATGAAACATCTTTAGATATTAAAGTTACTCTTGAAAATGAAAAATCTTCTTATGAAATTTTAGGTAATAACGATTTAGAAGATGGAAGTGTAATTACTATAAAAACTAAATCTGAAGATGGAACTAATATATTAGAATATAAAATTAATATTTCTAAAGAAAAAAGTAATGTAGATAATGAACCAGTTGATGATAATACTAATGATAATCTAGATCCTAAAACTAATACTTTTCTTAATAATAAACTTTATATACCTTTAGTTATATTTGGATTTGGTTTAATATTCTTTATAGGGGCTGTTATTTATAAGAAAAAAATAAATAAAAAAGAAAAATAAATAAAAAAGTTATTGTTCAAAAGGCAATAACTTTTTAAAAATTATTTTTTATTTACTTTTATTAAAATCATTTATATCCATTTCTAAATCAGTTGGAATTTTTTCAATGAAATCAGTAAGTTCCATAACTAAATCGTCTTTTTTACAATCAAAAACCCCAGTTATAAAAGATGAAGTATCATTAACTTTATTAACACCTTTTAAATTATTAGCAAGATTTAAATTACAACCCTTAGGAAAATAATAATTAACTAAACAATTATCATCTTTGAAATTAACTTCAATTTGGGTTGCATGACCACAATCTCTTATCATAAAAAGAATTTTATCTTTTAAAACAACAATATCAGTATTACCAATTCTTTCACTATTTTTTAAACTATTAAAAATACTTTTACCAATACTTAAGTTATTTCCATATAAAGTAATAGGATAATTACCTTTAGTTTTACCTTTACTTAAAACAGGCATACTTTCTAGTATTTCTTCATTATTAATAATATAAAAGTGGATGGCATGAAGCATTTCATTTATAGAAGTTGCTTTAAAAAATACTTCATTTAAATGATTATCATTATAACCATGTAATTTTTTTCTTACTAAATAAGCATATTTAGAATCAAACTTCATAATATAAGTTTTATAAAAATTAACTAAGTTATTATAATCATAATTAGTATTAAGTAATTTAGTTTGTAAATATTCAAATATGGTTTCTAAATCTTTTAAATCAATATCAAGATTAAAGGAAGTAATTATTTTTTCTAAAAAACTTTCAGTTGTTTCTAAAACTTTTTCAAGACTAGTTCCATATTCAAATATACTATCCTTATCAGTTAAATCTTTAATATCAGGAGTAGTGGCATTTAATAATTTTTTAATTTCTAAATCAAGATAGAAAAAGTTTTCTAATTTATATAAATTATTATTATTTTTCTTTATAAAATTAAACATATTATCACCTAATATAATTCTAACAAATTATTTTTAATTTGTCATTATTTAGTCACTTTAATTATTATATAATTATCTTGGAGGCGTTATGGAAATATTAAAAGTAGAAAATTTAACTAAAACTTATGGAAAGGGGTTAAATAAAGTAGTTGCTCTTGATAATGTTAGTTTTTCAGTAGAAAAAAGTGAATTTGTTGCTATTGTTGGTGCATCAGGATCGGGAAAATCAACTTTAATGCATTTAATAGGAGGAGTTGATAAACCTACTAGTGGTAAAGTTTATATAGATGGAGTAGATATTTATAATATGAGTATGGATTCTCTTTGTATATTTAGAAGAAGACAAGTAGGTTTAATTTATCAATTTTATAATTTAATTCCAATTTTAACCGTTAAAGAAAATATTTTATTACCATCTTCTCTTGATAATAAAGAAATAAAAAAAGAAAGATTAGATGAAGTTATTAATTTACTTGGTTTAAAAACAAGGGTTAATCATTTACCAAATGAATTATCAGGAGGAGAACAACAAAGAACGGCAATTGGGAGAGCCTTAATCAATAACCCAGCTTTAGTTCTAGCCGATGAACCAACAGGTAATTTGGATAGTAAAGCATCTTTTGAAATCATGGATATTTTAAAAACAACTAATAAAAAATATAAACAAACAATTATCATGATAACTCATAACTTAGAACTTGCTAAAATGGCTGATCGAGTTATTAAAATAAATGATGGTAGAATAGTAGAGGATACTAATGAAAGTTTTGAATGAAATAACTTTAAAAAGTTTAAAATTAAATAAAAAAAGAACAATTGTAACAATTATTGGTATAATTTTATCAGTTTCCTTAATAACAGCTGTATTTGGAATGGTTGCCTGTTTCAGGGAAACTTTACTTAAAAAAGCCATCAAAGATAATGGGTATAATCATATAATTGCAAGTGGTAATCAAGATATTTTAGATATTTTAAAAAATAATCGAGAAATAAAAAAAACAATGGTAGTTGCTAATCTTGGTTATAGTTATATAAATAGTAAAAATGAATACAAACCATATTTAAAATTATCATCAGTTGTTAATCCTAGTGATTTTTTAGAATTACCTTTTAATTTAAAAGAAGGAAGATTTCCTGCTAATAGTAGTGAAGTAGTAATATCTAATTCTTTAATAACCAATGGAAAAGTTAATTTAAAAATAGGTGATACTATTAATTATAAATTAGGTAAAAGATATGCTTGTGGTTCTTTAGTTGAAGAGGATTATTTAGTAAAAGATGTGAAAGACATTGATGATAAAGTTATATGTGGTAAGGAAAATTTAGTTGAAGAAAGGGAAATACTTTTAAAAATTGTTGGAATAATAGATAGACCAAATTATAATTTTGAATCTTATTCAAGTCCTGGCTATACTAGTTTAACAGTTAATCTAGATAGTAATGATTTAAAAACATATAATATTTTAAAAACACCTAAAAACTATAATCAAGTATTTAGTAGTTTAGAGGAAAGTAATAAATTTAAAACTCTTGATTTAAATAGTGAAGTATTAAGATATGAAGTATTTAAGTTTAGTGATGGGACATATAATATGATTTTAATGGTTGCTATGGTTGTTACTATTATTATCATGATAACTAGTATTTATTGTATTAAAAATTCCTTTGCTATATCAACTCTTGAAAAAACTAAAATGTTTGGTCATTTAATAAGTTTAGGTGCAACTAAAAAACAAATTAAAAACATTGTTTTAAAAGAAGGATTTTACTTAGGAATAATTGGCATACCTCTTGGTTTATTCTTTGGAATACTTGCTGATTACATCTTAATTATAGTTATGAAAAATATTTTAAAAACTACTTTTTTCAATGCAACTTTTGTTTTTAAAATATCATATTTAGCCATTATTCTAGCCATTATAACAAGTATTATAACAATTTACTTATCATGTATAAAATCAGCAAGACGTGCTAGTAAAATATCTCCAATTGAAGCAATTAGAAATAACTTAGATATAAAAATTAAAAATAATAAACTAACAACACCTAAAATAATAAAGAAAATATTTAAAACTCCTGGGGTACTTGCTTATAAAAATTTAAAAAGAAATAAAAAGAAATATAAAACAACAGTTATAAGTTTAGTAGTATCTATTTTAACTTTTATAACTATGAATACTTTTATTACTTATACATTTAAATTATCAGGTAATTATTATCAAGACTTAGATTATGATTTAAGAATAGCTGTTAATAATCCTACCAAAGAAAATGTAGATAGTATTATAAATTTAGATAACATAGATAAATATAATATAGTATATGAAGGCGAGATATTAAATGTTAAAGATCCTGCTAGATTAACGAAAGAAGGAATAAACTATTTAGATAATGAATTAAATATTAATATATTATTACTTGATAATGAAACATTTACTAATTATTTAAAAAAATTAAAAATAAATAGTAAAAAAGATGAAGGTATTTTAATTGATAACCATGCTTTTTATATAGATGGTAAAAAAGTTATTAGAAGATTAACTAATTATCATAGAAATGAATATATTAAAGGATTAATAGGAACAAAAGAATATAATATTAGAATATCTAACATTGAAGATAATAATACTTTTGGTTATGAAAACTATGTTAGAATGTATTTACTTTTAAATAAAGATTATTATAAAGATATTAATTATCATACAAGTGTTATTACAATTAGTAGCAAAAACGATCAAGACTTAGAAGATGACTTAGATAAATTAGATCAAGAATTATTTGTTGATAATTTAAAAAGAAACAATAGAGATAGTAAATCAATGTTAGTAATAGTATCAATTTTCTTATATGGTTTTATAACTGTTATTACTTTAATAGGAATTACTAATATCTTTAATACCATTACAACTAATATGGCTTTAAGAAAAAAAGAATTTGCAGCGATTAAAAGTATTGGAATGACTAAAAAAGAATTTAATAAAATGATTAATTTAGAAATATTATTTTATTTAACTAAATCTTTATTTTACGGAATAATTCTTGGTTTAATTGGTTCTTACTTAGTTTATTTAGCCTTTGCATCTAACTATGATGCTGGGTTTATAATACCTATTAAATCTATTATTATTTGTTCCATTTCAGTTATTTTATTAATAACAATAATTATGAAATATGCAATTAGAAAAACAGATAAACAAAATATAATTGAAGCTATTAGAAATGAAAATATTTAAAATTATGAGATAGTAATTGACAAAACTATTAATTTATCTTAAAATTATATTAGATAATAGGAGGAATTAATGGGAATGGATAGATTAAAAGGTTTCTTTGGTAGTTCAAATGAAGATGCTAAAGATAACCATAATGTAAATGAAGATGAATATTATGAAGGTGAAATAAAAACATTTGCTGATAGTTCAAGTTCTAGTAAAATGATTTTATTTGAACCACGTGCATATTCTGAAAGTCAACAAATAGCAGATTATTTGAAAAAAAGAAATGCAGTTGTAGTTAACTTAAAAAGGGTTACACCTGATCAAGCTAAAAGAATAGTTGATTTCTTAAGTGGAACTTTATATGCTATAAATGGTGGTTTACAAAAACTTGGAACTGGAATATTTTTATGTACTCCAAATAATGTAAATGTTGAAGGCTCTATAAGTGATGAAACAAAAGAAAAAAATGTAAAAAAAGATATTAAAAATGAAGAAGAAGAGGCTGAATGGTAAGCCTCTTTGATTTTTTTGAATTTTTTTTAAAAAAGTGTTGACATTTGTCATAAGGTATGATAAATTATAATTGCTTGGTAATGGTAACACAATTGATGATAATTGTTTTGACTATAATATTTATTCATTGGAATAGTATTATATTATGGACTCATATTTGTTCTTATAGAATTTATATTGTTAGTCTTTTAAATATAAGTTAATTGAGTTTAACTTATTTAGATATTTTTAGAATAATTGATTTTATTCTTGTAACCTTTATGGTTTTATGTATTATTGAGTTAATACTAATTTGGGAAACAATTATTTGTTGATGGTTATTTAGGTATGAAAAGACATATGGAAATATGTTCATTATCGCCGCTAAGTAGGACAATTGTTTTGAGAGGAGAAAACTCAAGGATAAGTTAGTTGTAATAAACACTGATAATGTTTGTTAAATATTAATATTATCTAAACAATAATATTAATTGATACAGCTATTTTCAAAACTCAGGTAAATAGTTTTATCAGAACTATTTATTTTTTTTAGAAATTAAACATATACTTTAATGGTGGTATATGTTTTTTTATAAAAAAATATATCTACTATCTACATAATAGATTGACAATATAAACAAAAAGATTTATAATTATATTAATTGAAAGAGGTGTTTATATGGAAACATTAACAAATGGAGTTATAAATGTTCATGTTAATCCTAAAGATAAAGAAGAAGCAACAAATATTTTAAAAGATTTGGGCTTAAATATGACTACTTTAATTAATATGACTTTAAAACAAGTAATTAAAAGAAAAGGTGTACCCTTTGATGTTACAATTCCATCTATTAATAATGAATTAGAAACTTCTTTAAAAGAAAGTGCAATTATTGAAAAAGAATATAAAGATGGTAAAAGAAAAGGCTATAATAATGTTGATGAAATGATGAGGTCTATTATTGATGATTGATTATGCTTTAGATACAAAATGTAAAATAGATTATACAACTAATTTTAAAAAACAATTAAAAAAAATTATTAAGCAAGGTAAAGACATTAGTTTATTACTTGAGGTTATTAATAAATTAGCTAATTGTGAGGAATTAGAAACAAGATATAAAAATCATTATTTAATAAATGATAAAACTTACCGTGATTGTATGGAATGTCATTTAAAACCTGATTGGTTACTTGTATACAAATATATTAATAATAATTTGGTTTTATTACTTGTTGCTACTGGTAGTCATAGTGAAATATTAGATAAATAAAAGAAGTTGTTTAACATATACTTTAATGGTGGTATATGTTTTTTAATATTATAAATTTTTTAAAAGAATTATTTTTCTTTACAGGTAGTTATTCTAATAATTTATTTCCAGATCCTTTAAGTGATTTAGAAGAACAAAAGTACATAAAGAAAATGCAAGAAGGGGATTTAGAAGCAAGAAATAAATTAATTGAACATAATTTAAGATTAGTAGCTCATATTGTAAAGAAATTTGAACATGATGTAAATATTCAGGATGATTTAATTAGTATTGGAACAATTGGACTTATTAAAGGAATAGATACATATTCAAGTAATAAAAATGTAAAATTAACTACTTATTGTGCTAGATGTATTCAAAATGAAATATTGATGTACTATAGAAGTAATAATAAATATAATAAAAATATTTCTATAAATGATAGTATTGGTTATGATAAAGATGGTAATGAAATAACTATAATTGATATTTTGAAATGTGAAAAACCTGATTTTGCTCTTGATTTATATGAAAAAGAAAATGTTAGATTATTAGCTGATTATATTAGAGTACTTAATAAAAGAGAAAAAGAAATAATTACTTATCGTTATGGGTTAAATAATAATGATGAATTAACCCAAAAAGAAATAGCTAAGAAATTACATATTTCAAGGAGTTATGTATCAAGAATTGAGAAGAGAGCTCTTACAAAGATGTTAAGAGAATTTATTAAAAATAAAAAAGATTAGTATAATATTTTTATAATTATTTATAATATATTTGGAGGAATATATGCTTGAAAATATTATAGATAATGATTATATGAAATGTGATATATATAATATAGATAATAAATATTATATTGAAATTGATTTGCCAGGTTTTAAAAGAGAAAATTTAAGTTTAGTATTTAATAATGGTTATTTAACAGTTGAAGCAATTAAAAAAAATAATATTGATATTACAGATGATTCTTATATTAAAAGAGAAAGAACATATGGTTCTTATAAAAGAGAATTTTATATTGGTAATGTTTTAGAAAGTGATATAAATGCTAAATATAAAGATGGTGTTTTAATAATTGAAATAATAAAAAAAGGGAATGTAAAGGATAAGAAAACTATTGAAATAAAATAGTTTTTTTTGTATAATTGAAATATAAATTGACATTTTAATAGTTTTGTGGTAAAATATGTCCATAAAAAAGGAGAGGTTAGTATGAATATGGAAAACGAGAATTTTGAACAAATTGATCAGTTATTTCGAATTACAGGTGGTACACTAGGTATTAGTGGTTTAACTTATGATAGATTTAAAACATTAAGTGATGAACAAAAAAAAGAGGTAGAAGATAGATTACAATTATTATATAAAGCTGTAACAGATGGTCCAAACTTAAAAGAAAGTGAGTTAGAGGTACTACGAGGTATTTTAACTAGTAGTTCAACTCTTATTGGAACATTTGAAGATGTTGTTAATAGTAATAAAGATATTAAGATAGATGATCTTTTTGAAAAAGATGTAAATGAAAACAATCAAAATAGTGAAAACAATAATGAAAATACAGAGTATACAGCTAGTGAAAAAGCTGAATTAGATGAATTATATAAAAATTTATTTGAATTTTTAGGTTCCAAATGTAATCCAGCTCTTAAAAATTTTAAATATGAAAATTATTGTGACTTAATTAAAGATAGACAAATAGATGATTTTAAAAGACAAGTTAGTTACTATATGGGAATTTATTCAGGTAAAATACAAAAACCTGAAGATAAAGAAGCTTTAGCTGAATACAGGAAATTTGCTAGTATGATAGATGAATTTAATAAAAAAACCAAAGGAAGACATAATATTAAAACAGCAAGTGATTTCTTTAAATATGGTAAAGAAGTAGGCAATCCTAATTCAACTTTAGATCCTAAAAAAGAAATTAAAGAAGAGAAAAGAAAAACAAAAGAAACATCTACACCTACTGAAACTCCAGTTGAAGAAGAGAAAAAAGAAGAAAAGAAAGATGATTCAGCTAAAAAAGATGATGATGCTTCTGTTAAAAAAGAGGAAGAGACTGCTGAAGCAGAACCAAAAGTTGATAACATGGAAGAAATTAAAAAAATGTTACAAGATATAAAACAATCAAATCAAGGTATTAAACCAGGACGCAAGAAGAAAAGTACAAAGCGATTAATTGCTGCTATATTAATATCTTCTTTGATTATTACAGGTTTATCTGTTGTTTTAGCAGCAGCTGTTGCTAATGTCCTTCCAGTTGTTTCTGTAACTTCAGCAATGCGTACTGTGGCTTTGATATCATTGATTCCTGATGGAATACTTGCTTTAGGATTAACAAAATATTATAAGGGAAGAATTATTCCTGAAAAAATAACAACTGCTGTTAAAAAAGGTATAAAAAATGCTGCTAAAAAATCATTTAAAAAAATAAAAGGACTATTTAAATCAAAAAGCAAAAAAGATAATTCTAATACAGTAATGGATGAAGAACAAAAAATTGCTCCAATAATAAATGAAGCGCTTAAATCAGCTAATGTTTCAGAGCCTGTTAATACAACTGATGAGCCAGAGTTAACTCAAGAAATGCCAGAAGCTGTTAACACGACAGAAGAACCTGAAGCAACTCAAGAAGCGCAAGAACTTAATAACGATGCAGAAGAACCTGTAACACCTTATGAAACTTCAGATTCAGAATCAATATCTGAGGTAACACCAGAAATTCCTGAAGAACCAGTTGCCGAACCAATAGAAAATACTCCGGTACCTGAATGGAAAAAATTAAGAAGTCGTGAAATAGATGAACAATTAAGTTCACTTAATAATAATGGCGGCTACACAGGAAATTATGATGAAACTGAAATTGAAAGACGTAATATAGTAGAAGAAGAATTAAAGAAAATTAATAGACAACTTGCTGAACTTTCTAATGATGGTGGTTACACAGGAAATTATGATGAAACTGAAATTGAAAGACAACAATTGTTAGAACGTAAAAGAAAATTAGAAAGTTTTGTTAATGGTGGTTTAAATGCTCCTATAATGCAAAAAACAGTAATTGATGATGTTCGTACACGTCCACATATAAATAATCATGAACAAATTGATAGACCAGTAGAACAAGCACCTGAAGTTTCAGAAGCTATGCCAACATCAAAAGAAACACAAGTTGAAAATGCTAATGTTCAAGAACCAACAAGTATGAGGTATCATGATATATATAAGGGCATGAATAGAAGTCAATTACAAGAAAATTCAAGAACTGCTGAAGAATTGATAGCAATGGCAGTACAAAAAATTAATGACCCTACTACTTCAGAAGCAGATAAACAAGAATTAATTGGGTATATTAATGAATTAAGATATGAACAAGGTATTATTGATGAAAGAGATAACGCTTTAGGTGATAGTGAAAATCTTGGAAGAGGAAGAAGACAATAGATATATAAGGAACACAAGTTTTGTGCTCCTTTTTGATATTTATTTTTTCTAAAAAAATATCTTTTTAACTTTACATTTTAATAATAATTTAGTATTATATAAACCTAGATTTGTATAAATTTATTTACTTTGTTTTTAAATAATGATATACTTAATTATATTAATAAGTGTTTATCTTGGAGGTTTTATGAAATTTGCTTTAAATTTAATAAGAAAGTTTTTTTCTTGGTTAGACGTAGTTGTATATAAATGCGTTGCTATTATATTTCAATTAATAGTTGATTTGGCGAATGTTCAAATATTTACTGACTCAACAATCAATGAATTTGCTAATCGTATGTATATTATTCTAGGATTGATTATGCTCTTTAAAATAATGATATCGTTTATTCAAATTTTAATTGATCCTGATACTATTAGTGATAAGGAAAAAGGTGCTGGAAATATTTTGAAAAGAGTTACTATATCCTTGGCTTTAATCGCTTTAGTTCCGTCTATTTTTAAATTTGCAAGAGAGGTTCAAGGTTATATAGTTCCTGTTATACCACGAGTTATTTTAGGAATTAATGATCGTGCAACAACCACTAGATATGATGAAAATGGTAATGAAGTAACTTCTGAAAGTGACGTTGATGTTGTTAATGAATCAAATATAGGTGATACAGTTGCTTGGCAATCTTTTTTACCATTCTTTAATTACAATGAAGGATGTGAAGATGGCAGTTTAAAATTGAATTCAGGATATAGCGATGAATTATTATCGGTTTTTTCTGTTGGTAGTGCTTCAGAGCATGTAAATGATACTTGCAGTGAAAGTCAAGATGAAAATGGTTATAAATATGATTATACATTTTTAATTTCTACGGCTGTTGGCGTTTATCTATTATTTATTTTAATTCAAGTAGCCGTTGCTATAGCAATTAGAGCAATTAAATTCGGCATTTGTGAATTTGTTGCTCCAATTCCAATTGCTAGCTATGTTGATCCAAAAACTTCTAAATCAACTTTTGATAAATGGGTATCAACTTCTGTTAAGGTTTATTTAGATTTATTTACGAGATTAATAATTGTTTATTTTGTTGTTTATATAATGATAGTTATATTTGGTGATCCAACTTCTATAACTAAAATATATGAAAATGTTGGTAAAGACTGGTTTAGAACAACTTTAGTAATTTTGTTCTTAATTCTTGGTTTATTTAAGTTTGTAAAAGAAGCTCCTAAGTTTATAAGCAATTTATTAGGACTTAATACTGATGGCGATATTGGTAATATGTTTAAAGGTGCCTTTTCATCAGCAGCCGGAGTTGCCGGTGCAGCCGTTGGCGGAGTTGGAAACTTTATAAATGGTGTAGCATCAGAACAAAATAAAGGAAAACGTATTATTAAAGGTTTAGCTTCAGGTGCGGCTGGTTTTACTTCTGGATTATGGCGTGGACAAGCAGCAGCTTTTAAAGGAAAGAATGCTAAAGATGTATATGGCTCTACGGTAAAAGGAACTTTTGCAGCAAGAAATCAACATATTGCTGATAGGGCTAATGGTGTTGGATATTTTGATCGTGCAAGAGCAGGAATGCTTGATTATTTTGGAATTAATGATGATATAACTTTAGCCGAAACAACATTAAAATCAATTAATGCAATACAAGAAAAAGATAAAAAATATAAAGGTATTTTAAATGATAAAATAGGAAAAGCTGCTTCCGAGGTATCTTGGTCAAGTTTTCGAAGGGGTGGTTCTAAAAATATTTCTAATTTAAAAGCGTTAATGAATAGTGAACAAGCTAAAATTGAAAGTAGTAATGATGATTACTTAAAAGATTTACTTGGTGCATTAAATAAAACGGGCGCTAATTTTGGTAGGAAGAGTAATGGGGAATATATTTCTTATGGTGATTTAGGTGCTATCCAAGCAGCAGCTCACCATTTAGGAATGTCAAATCTCGAAAGACAATTAGCTCCAAATGGAGATTTATTCTTAGCTCTACAAAAAGAATTGCAAAATGATGGAAGAGTTAAAAACATTATGAATGCTGCTGGTGCTCGTTCAAGTCTTAATGACAATGCCGAGATTAAGCGTAGTTTATCAGAACTTGATACTGCAATAGCAACAAATATTTCAAATATTGGATTATCAAGTTACAGTATTGGCGAGGAGCCAAACCAAGTAACTTATAGATTGAAAGATGCCGAGGATTGGCAAGATGCTTATAGAAATAATCCAAGTGCTATTAATGATGCATTAGATAATAGGGTTGCTGATGTTAGTGATCAAATCGCCAATTCAAAAACTTCAGCTGCTCGTGCATCAAATCAGCAACATAGAAATCTTAATAATAAGTAAAAGGGAGTGTGATATTGATATATGAAAAACCAGTATTTAATACCGGCAAATACCAAAAAAGGGGAGTTATGGTTTGGAATATTTATGCCTATTGATTTAGTTATCTTTTTAGTTGGAATTGGAATAACTTTACTTATATTAGTTATAATGTCATCAATGTCAGTTGGGAATAACTTGATAACAATTTTTGCCTTAGTACCTGCTTTAACTGCTGTTATGTTATGCTTTCCTTTTCCAAATTACCATAATATAAGAACGGCAATAGGTGAATTGATAGCATTCTATACTAATAGACAAAAGTATAGATGGAGAGGATGGTGTACAAGTTATGAATTCAAAGACAAATAATGTAGTTAATAATAATGTTAATCAATCTAAAAAAACGACATCACCTTATACAGAAGATTGGATTAATATTCGTGGTATTAAAAATGGAATGATTATTTTACCTAATCGTGAATTGGTTTCAGGAGTTAAGATTTCTCCTAAAAATATCTTTATTCTTGATCCAATTCAACAAGAAGGCATATTAAATGCTATGCGAAATTTCTATAATTTAATGAATTTTGAATTTTGGATGATAGCTGCTGATAGACCGGTTGATATTTCAGTTTATTTATCACAACTTCAAATAATGTTGCAAAATGCAACTAATCCAGCTCAAATTAAAATAATTTCTCAAGATATTGATAAAGCTAATATGTTTATTAATAATCAAGTAGTTGATACAGAATATTATATTTTATTTAAAGAAAAAAAAGAGGATGAAGTAGCTAGAAAGATAAGATTGATTATAAATGGTCTTGCTGGCTGTGGTCTTAATTCAAGTCAAACATCTAATGATGATTTAAGAGTTATTTTAGATAATTTCTTAAATGGTGGAACTAGAACAGATTTTGGAACGGTGGTGATGCAATAATGAGTCTTTTTAAAAGTGAAGTAGCACCTAAGGGTTTACAGTTTAATCCAAGTGATTTTAATATAAGCGATAAATATGCAACTATTTTAACAGTTGTTTCTTATCCTAAATTTATAACTCCTGGCTATCTTGCTGATTTAACTAATATTCCAGGTATTAAAGTTGTAATTAAACATATACCAGTTCCTTTTTCATTAATGCAAAAAATGTTAAATAAGCAAATTGCTGATTATAAACAACGTTATCAAGATGAAAAAGATAAAACAATGCAAGAAAAAATTCGTCAAGAATATGAAACTCTTGAATATTTCGTTTCTATGTTAGCTGCTAATCAATCAACGGTTTTTGATTTTCAAATGCATATTATGATTACTGCTAATACAAGAGAAGAACTAGAAATGAAAAAAACAAATGTTAAGAATTACTTAGATTCTATGGAACTTCGTGCAGTTACTCTTAGATTTGAACAAGAAACTTTGTTAAAATCTATGTTACCAATTTTTCCTAAGCAAAAAATTGAACAAAGAATTGGAACAATTATTCCTTCAGTTACAGTAGCAGGAATGTATCCATTTGTATTTGATTCAATTAAAGATCCTGGTTTATCTAACTTAATTGGAGTTGATTTTTCTGGAGGAGTAGTTTTATTTAATCAATTTTTATATAAATATCGTAAAGAAACTAATAGAAATAATGCTAATATGATTATTTTAGGTGGATCTGGTTCAGGTAAATCAACAGCAGCTAAGTTATTACTACGTGGTCATATTAGAAATGGTTGTCAAATAGTTGCAATTGATCCAGAAAATGAACTTGAAGATATGACAAGACTTTATGGTGGAGATGTTGTTGATCTTGGTAAAGGTGGAGCACATGGTATGATTAACCCCCTTGAAGTTATTATTGATGCTGATGAGGAAGAAATTCAACAAGGGTTAGGTCATACCGTTCTTACTAGAACTTTACAATTTTTAAAAGCTTTCATGCGTTATTATTATCCTGATATTGAAGATGATGTTTTAACATTATTTAGTGAAATTGTTCAAGATACTTATAGACGTTTTGAAATTAATTTTGAAAGTGATTTTACTAGTAAAACTAGTCAAGATTTTCCTATTTTTTCCGATGTTTATGCAACAATTAGAGGGCGTTTAACAGCAATGACTGAGAAAACTCATGAACGTGATGTTATGGAACGTCTTGAACTTAAAGTAAGACCATTTGTTCGTGAACTTAGTTATTATTTTAATGGTCATACAACAATTAGAAAAGATAGTAATTATATTGTCTTTAATATAAAAGAATTAATGAATCAAGATACTAATATTAAAAATGCTTTATTCTTTAATATTTTAAAGTTTGCTTGGGGATTATGTCTTGATAGAACAAAAGATACAGTTTTAATGGTAGATGAAGCCCACGTTTTACTTGCTGGTAAAAATGTTATGGGAGCTGACTTCTTAGCTCAGGTTCAAAGAAGAAGTCGTAAATATAATACTGGTACTATTATAATTACCCAACAACCAACGGACTTTTCTGATTCAGCTGTTATAACTC
>CAKPFH010000018.1 GCA_934153655.1 uncultured Bacilli bacterium | reverse complement strand
GCAGAAGAAATAATGCGTAATCAAGAAAAATATTTTGCTGGTTTTCATGAAGGAGAAGCTAAGGGTGAAGCTAAAGCTAAGGCTGAAGCCGAACAAAAACTAAAAGAAACTCAAACACTTATTGTCAAAAATTTATTAAATAAAAATATGACTGATTTAGAAATCATTGAGATTACTAATATAACTAAAAATGAATTAGATAATATTAAGAAAGAATTAAAATAATTTGTACAAATTTAAAAAAGTAATTTAGATATTCTAAGTTGCTTTTTATTAATTATTAAGTAAAAATTTAGAATAAAAGAAAGGAATAATTAATAGTATTTTTTATGTTTACATTTTAAATTTAGCGGTAACTTTTAATTTATTTAAAAACATGAAAAAGGGTATTGTCTTAAGTATTATTTTATGGTATACTATCTTAGTTTAAAAAAAGGGAAGTGTTTTTATGAAAAATATACGTAATATTGCAATTATAGCTCATGTTGACCATGGTAAAACAACACTTGTTGATAAGATGCTAGAATATGCTGGAACATTTAGAGAAAATGAAGCTACAGTTTCAATGGATTCTAATGCTCTTGAAAAGGAACGTGGAATTACTATTCTTGCTAAGACAACATCTATTAATTATAATGGAGTTCGTATTAATATTTTAGATACTCCAGGACATGCTGATTTTGCTGGAGAAGTTGAGCGTATCATGAATATGGTTGATGGAGTTTTACTAGTTGTTGATGCTTACGAAGGAACTATGCCTCAAACAAGATTTGTTTTAAAGAAGGCTTTAGAAGCTAAGGTTACTCCAATTGTTGTTGTAAATAAAATAGATAAACCATCAGCTCGCCCTAAACAAGTAGTTGATGAAGTAATGGATTTATTTATTGAGCTTGGAGCTGATATTGAGCAATTAGATTTTCCAGTAGTTTATACTAGTGCTGTTATGGGAACTTCTAGTTTATCACCTGATGTTGCAACTCAAGAGAAAACAATGCATCCACTTTTAGATACAATTTTAAAAACAATTAAAGAACCAGCTGGTGATCCAGACGATATTTTAAGATTTCAACCAGCTTTACTCGATTACAATGACTTTGTTGGGCGTATCGGAATTGGAGTTGTTAAAAGTGGAACAGTTAAAGTTGGAGAAAATGTTAGCTGTTTAAGATTAGATGGAAGCAAAAAACAATTTCGTATTCAAAAGATGTTTGGCTACAACGGACTTAAAAGAGTTGAAATTGAAACTGCAAGTGCTGGCGATATTATTGCAATTGCTGGTCTTGCCGATATAAATGTAGGAGAAACAATTTGTAATCCTGGTAAAGAAGATGCTTTACCACCTTTAAGAATTGATGAACCAACTCTTGAAATGACTTTTGGTGTTAACACCTCTCCATTTGCTGGACGTGAAGGTAAACTTTTAACAATTAGAAAGATCGAAGAAAGATTAAATAAAGAAACCGAAAAAGATGTTAGTTTAAAAATAACTCCTTATGATCAAGAAAGTTTCCTTGTTAAAGGTAGAGGAGAATTACATTTATCTATTTTAATTGAAAATATGCGTCGTGAAGGCTTTGAACTTCAAGTATCAAAACCTCAAGTAATTATTAAAGAAATAAATGGCGAAAAATGTGAACCATTTGAAGATTTACAAATTGATGTTAGTAACGACTATGTAGGAGGAGTAATAGAATCCCTAGGACTTCGTTTTGCAACTCTTGATAATATGCAAAATATGGGAGATCAAACAAGACTTACTTATGTTATACCATCTCGTGGTTTAATTGGTTTTATGACTGAATTCATGACAATTACTAAAGGCTATGGTATTATGAATCATACTTTCAAAGAATATCGTCCTGTTGTTCATAATCAAGTAGGAGAAAGAAAATTAGGCGTTTTAGTTTCAATGGAAAACGGAAAAGCTACAGCTTATGCCCTTGGACAACTTGAAGAACGTGGAACAATGTTTATTGAACCAGGTGATGAAGTTTATGAAGGAATGATAGTTGGTGAACATAATCATGATAATGATATAGCAGTTAACGTTGTAAAAGGCAAAAACTTAACTAATACTCGTGCAAGCGGATCTGATCATACAGTTGTTTTAAAAAGACCACGTGTTATGTCTCTTGAAATTGCACTTGACTATATTAATAACGATGAACTAGTAGAAGTAACTCCTCTTGGATTTAGACTTCGTAAAAAAATACTAAAAGCTGAACTTCGTAAAAAAGCTAATAATCAAGATTTACACTAGTATGTAAACCTTGATTTTTTTTGAAAAATATTATATTATTATATGGTAAAATGATATTAAGGAGTAACTAATGAAGAAAAAAATTCAATTATTTTTTAAAAAAATAAAAATTAAAAAAACTATAAATTTTCTAAAAATTAATCGTATGTATGTATATATGTTTTTATCATTATACATTTTAGATATATCAACAAGACTTGCTAGTAGCTCAATAAATTTTGTAAGTCCTATATCAATATATCCTAATTTATTTTCAACTATTTGGTTATTATTACTTATTTTTATGATTAAAAATATAAAAAGTGTTTATGGAAAACTTATATACGGTTTATCTTATGGTTTTTCTTTTATAATGTTTTTAATTCATAATATTTATTACAATATCTTTAAAATCTATTTTGATTTTTCAGTTTTGTCAGCTGCCAGTGAAGGGAGTTCCTATTTTTTAGATACTTTAAAAAATATTACTTGGTGGATGTATTTAGTAATGTTTTTAAGTATAAGTCTTTCTGTTTTAACTTATAAAAGTTTTAAAAAACAAAATGATTTCAATTTAAAAAATATTACTATTGTTTTCTTATTATTTGTTATTATTCATTCTTTAATACCTTATACTTTTGGGGCTAGTACAACAAAACTAGAATGGAATGCTTGGAATAATAAAAGAAATGTTTATAATACTTTTAACGATAATAATAAAAGTATGGAATTAGTTGGTTTATTTGAATATGATTTTCGTAATATTTATGTTAATTATTTTAGAAGGGAAGAAAAAAATGATGATGAGTCTTTAAGTTTTTTAGATGAATTATTTAGTAATGATGAAAAACATTTAAATTCTTATACAGGTTTATTTGAAGGAAAAAATTTAATTTTAGTTCAAATGGAAAGTATTGATAACTTTTTAACTAATCCTGAAGTTATGCCAAATCTTGCAAGTATTAGAAATAATTCAATTAATTTTACTAATCATTATTCTTTTGTAAATGGGGGAGGTTCTACTTTTAACTCAGAATTTATGGTTAATACAGGTTATTCAACTCCTTATAGTTATAATCAAAATGCTTATACTTTTAGTAAAAATAACTTTGATTATTCTTTACCTAACTTATTTAAAAGTGTTGGTTATACAGTTAATGCTTTTCATATGAATTCAAGTGAATATTATTCAAGAGGAATTAATTATAAAAACTTTGGTTATAATTCTTATAATGGTTTAAAAGACTTGGGAACATATGAAAATAAAGAATATTATTTAGATACCGAACTTCTTAAAAATGAAAATTTTAATAGTAAAATTTTTAATGTAGAAAACACGGTTAATCCAAACTTTGTATCTTATATAATTACTTATTCAGCTCATTTACCTTTTTCTAAAACAAGTGGAGTTTGTAGTATGCTATTAACAGAAGAAGAAAAAAATGATCCTGATTATAATCCAAGTGAAATAGATTGTATGAAAATTCAAGCTGCTGAAACAGATAGAATGATAGGCCTTTTAATGGAAAATTTAAAAGAAAAAGGTTTATATGATAATACAGTGGTTGTTTTCTTTGCTGATCATTATGCTTATACTATAAGTGATAAAAATTTACTTGCTCCTTATAAAGATATTGATACTAATTTAATTAATAAAACTGATTTCTTCATTTGGTCAAGCAACATAAAACCTTTTAATGTTACAAAAGTTACTAGCCAATTAAATATTTTACCAACTCTTTTAAATCTATTTAATCTATATGATCATCCAAGTTATTACGTTGGATCTGATGTTTTAGACGATAGTTATTCCGGTTATGTTTTCTTTAATGATTATACTTGGTATGATGGAAAGCGTTATGTCTCAGCTAGTGGTGAAGTTTTAAAAGGCTTAAAGGCAACTCCAGATTATATCGATAGTATGGCTACGATGATTAATGAAAAAACGAGAAAAAATGATGAAGTTTTGAAAACTAATTATTTTAAAATTTTAAAAAATAAAAAAACTCTTAATAGTTAATTGCTAAAATATATTTTATATGATATATTTATATAGAAAATGATAGAGGGGATATAATGATAACAAAAGATAATATTATTACTTATGCTTATAAAGGTTTTGCTGCTTTAATACTTAGTATTTTTGGTAAAAAAAAGAAAATAAAAGATTTATTTTTTGAAGAAGTAGTTGTTGATGAAAACTTAAAAACAATGACAAGTCGTTTGGATAAAGCATCTATTGATAAGGATCAGGATAAAATTACTTTTAAATACAAAATAAAACTTAAATCTGGAAAAATTAGTAATGGTACTTTTGATGCTTATAATATTGATCAAGCTAAAACTTATTTAATAAATGAAGGTTATGATTTAGTATCAATTGCTCCTGTTCCTAAAAGTAGTTTTAATTTTAATTTTAACTTAACAATTTTTAATCCAATTAAAATAGGTGAGTTATCATTTGCTTTAACGCAAATATCGACTTATTTAAAAGCAGGTATGAGTTTAGTTGATGCTTTTCGAATTCTTGCTAAACAATCAACTAAAGCTAGTGTTAGAAAAGTTTATGATATGATAGTATATGATTTATTATCAGGGGAGTCTTTATCTAATGCTTTAGAACATCAACCAGATGTTTTTCCAAAGTTATTAACTAACATGGTTAGATCTGCTGAGTTAACGGGAGATTTACCAGCTATTTTAGATGATATGGCTGATTATTATACATCAATTGATAAGACTAAAAAGGAGTTAAAAAGTGCAATGACATATCCTACTATAGTTCTTATCATGGCTATTGCTGTTATTGTCTTTGTCCTTAATTATATTGTTCCTCAATATGTAGCTATGTTTTCAGAATGGAGTAATGAATTACCTAAAATTACAGTGATGACAATTAACTTTAGTAACTTTTTACAAAAATATTTATTACAAATGATAATAATAATTATAATGATTTTACTTCTTTATATTTATTGGTATCGTAATGTTAAATCATTTAAATATTTAATGCAATATATTTATTTAAAAATACCGGTTGTTAAAAATATAATTATTTATAGTGAAGTATCAATGTTTTCTAAAACATTTGCCTCCCTTTTAAATCATGGGGTATTTATAACCGATAGTATGGATGTTTTACTTAAAGTAAGTGATAATGAAATATATAAAGAAATTATTAAAAAAACGGTTCACAATTTAAATAGAGGTGGAAAAATCTCGGATGCTTTTAAAGATAATCCTTATATTCCAGTTGTTGCCTATGAAATGATTGTAACAGGAGAATCAACAGGTAAACTTGGTACTATGATGGAAAAAGTTGCTGATTATTATCAAAATTTATATCGTAATTCTATTAATCAGGTAAAAACTTTATTAGAACCAATTTTAATTGTTTTCTTAACTTTTACTGTTGGTATTATTATAATCTCAATAATTGTTCCAATGTTTGAAATGTATAAGGTAATTAGCTAATGAATACACTTTATTATATTTTTATGTTTCTTTTAGGAACAATTTTAGGTTCATATTATGGTGTTTTAGGTATTAGAATACCAAGAGGTGAGAATACTTTTAATTCTAGAAGTCACTGTGAAAAATGTGGTCATATTCTAAAATGGTATGAATTAATACCAGTTTTATCTTTCTTTTTACAAGGAGGAAAATGCCGGGTTTGTAAAACGAAGTTATCAATAATGTATCCATTACTTGAACTTGGAACAGGTCTTTTATTTCTTGTTAGTTATCATTCTTTTGGTTTTTCTTATAACTTAATTATTTCTCTTACTTTAGTTAGTTTATTCATGTTAGTGATTGTTTCAGATATTAATTACTTAATCATACCTGATAGATTTATTGTAATTACTAGTATAATTATTTTTCTTGTTAAAATATTAGATGTTGGCATACTTCAAGCTTTAATTCAAGTAGGATATGGTATTTTATGTTTTGGCTTTATGTATTTAATTATGTTACTTGGCAATTATTTATTTAAAAAAGAAAGTTTAGGAGGAGCTGATATAAAACTTATGTTTTTAGTAGGTTTAACTCTTGATCCAATGCTTGCAATTGTTGTTTTATTCTTATCAAGTATTATTGCTTTACCAGTTTCCTTAATAATCCTTATAAAAAATAAAGAACATGTTATTCCTTATGGGCCTTTTATAATGTTAGGTTTATTAATTGTTAATTTTACTAAGTTAAATATAAGAGAAATATTTTTAAAAATTTTATCTTTTCTAAAATAATTAGTTTTTTATTTAATTATTTTTTTATATTTTAAAAACTAAAATGTATAATTAAAATATGGTAATAAAGTTACTTTTAATTTTAAAAATAAAATATTCATAAGTTTATAAAAGCATATTGCTAATCATTAAATAACATGATATCATTGGTACAAAAGGGTTGTATTGATATATAAAACAATATAAATACTTAAAAAATGTAAATATTATGTTTCAAGGATTAAAGTTACATATGGGCAGCTTTAATAACTATTTAAATTTATTTACTAATAATAAAATAATCTATGAAATAAATAATTTATCAGATACTATTTTAAAAGATTTAATTAAACGGGTATGAATTTTGTTGGTTCTACAATTATTTATTCTTATTTACAAGCAATAGGATTTATTTGTTTCCACAATAAAGAATGTTTTAGATATAAAGATAAATAATAAAAATATTTTAATCTTAGAAAAATATGATATATTTAAAATAAAGTAAAAATGAAGTAGGAGTAGAAAAATGAAATTTGTAGAAATATTATTATTAGGATTAAGTCTTTCCATGGATGCATTTGCTGTTTCAGTTTGTAAAGGTTTAGCCGTGAAAAAAATAAATTATAAAAAAGCTATTATAATAGGTTTATATTTTGGTTTTTTCCAAGCTTTGATGCCTTTAATTGGTTATTTTCTAGGAAGTACTTTTCAAGATTTAGTAGTTAATATTGATCATTGGATTGCCTTTATTTTATTATCTTTAATAGGTTTTAATATGATAATAGAAGCTTTAAAGAAAAAAATGATAGTTATAATGATAAAGTGGATTTTAAAACAATGTTAGTTTTAGCAATTGCAACTAGTATAGATACTTTAACTGTTGGAATAACATTTGCTTTTTTAGAAGTTAATATTTTCCTTGCTATTACAATAATAGGAGTATTAACATTTATTATTTCTTTAATAGGAGTAAAATTAGGGAATAAATTTGAAAATAAATATGAAAGTAAAGCTGGAATACTAGGAGGAATTGTTTTAATATTAATAGGTTTAAAAATATTATTAGAACATTTAGGAATAATAGGTTTTTAGATAAGGTAATGTATAATTATGAAATATATTATTAAAAAAAAGATTAAATTATTTAATGAAGATAATATTATAAAGTTTTGCTATCAAGTAAAATTAAATGAAAATCTTGTTGGTTTTATAAATTTTGATCTTGATAATGAAAAGATTTTAATTGATAACTTGTTAGAAAAAATAGATGATGAGTTAATTAATAAGTTAAGTGTAAAACCAATATATATAGCTTTATCTTTATATTTTTTTGCTAATATTAAAAAATTAATTGAAATTGAATATGAAACAAGCGATAGTATTTCTAAAATAACAAGGAAAGATTTAGATGAAATTTAAAAATGATAAAGAATAATTTAATATTGATAATTAATCGTTTGATATTTTTACAGTGACATTTACAGTGACATTTTAGAGTTATTTAAAAAAATTATTATGAAAAGTTAGTAAATTGAATTGTTAGGTTTAAACTTAACTTTTTTTGTGAAATTTAGATGAAATAAGTAAATTAAAATCTAATTATAAATGTATTTTTTTAATTTAGGAATCAAGTAAACTAGATGAAGAAATTATAATAAATGTTTGATGTAAAACAAAAAATTATTTAAAACTAAATGATTTTTTTTATAAAACTAAATAAAGTTAAAAAATGTAATTGTAATTGGTTGACTTTTTGTTTTTTTCAATTATAATAATTCCCTGAAGGAGAATACTTATGCCAATATGTAAAAGTAAGTTAAATTTTGATAAAATTAAATCAATATTAAAAGAAAAGTATGATTTAAATTGCTATAAAATACAAGCAATAGCAAATTGTAGTGCAAATGTGTTTGTGATATTTTCAGATAACAATCAAAAATATATATTGAAAGAATTTCAAGATAACTTTGATGTTTCAAAAATAGAAAGGGAAATACTAATAATAAATTATCTTGGTAAAACCGATGTTCCTGTACCTGTTTTTTTAAAAACTATTGATAAAAAGACTTTTTTTAATAACGAAACAAATTATATATATTTACAAAAATATATTGATGGTAAATCAAAAGAATTTTATTCATCTAGTAGTATTCAACAAGAGGAAGTTGCCTTATATTATAGTAAAATTGTAAAATATCTTAGTAAGAGTGAGATAGAATTTCCTAGCTATGATTATAAAAATTTTGACAAAGATAGAATGGAAAAAAATATTTATAATTTTGAAGCTTTAATAAATAAAACAAATAATAAATTTGTAATAGAAATGCTTCAACAAAAAAAACAAATGTTGAAAATTATGTTGAATCATGAATTTTCAAATATAGAGAAAATGACTTGTGCTAAATCTCATGGAGATTTTAATATATCTCAAATAATTTTTGATAATAATGACAAAGTGAAAGGTATTTTGGATTTTGCAAGTGCAAAAAATACATTAATTTCATGGGAATTATTTAGATCATACATATATATGGATCCGCTATATAAAAAAGGAATTTTTAATTTCGAAGGGTTGATTAAATATTTAAAAGCATTTAATGTATCAAATTTGTTAAATATATATGATTTAAAAAATATGTTTTTGACTTATTTTATGTATGTCTTAAATAGTCAATTTGGGTTAGAACAATATATATTGAATAATGACCAAAATTACTTAAAAATAGGAACAAATTTATTTGAACAGTGTTTATTTTTGAGTAAGAATATGGAGAAATTGGAAAATAAGATTTTATCAAAAAGGGGTGAAATAATAAAATGACATATCATATTATAGATCATGCAGGATTTGGTACAATACATAAATTGTTATTACCATTACATGATGAGAAAAAAAACCATATTGTTGTAAATTTTGATGACTATTCAATGTTAGAAAATATAGCTAGTAATATGTCAGATACAGATATAATTGTTATACATTCAACAGCAAGCAAAAAATCTAATTTTATATATGATTTTAATAAATATTTTAAAGACAAAAAGGTATATATATTTATGCATGTTTCAGCTAATTATGAAATTTTTAAAGGTAGAAAAGATGTATTGATATATTTGAAATATCTAACTGATAATTGTAAAACTGTAATATTAACACCTTCTACCGAAGTAACAAATCAATACAAATACTTTGGGATTAATGCTGTAACGGTTCAATTAGGGGTAGATTTTTCTAAAATAGATACAACTAAAAAATCAAAATTATTACCATATTATAACAAAATTATTACGACATGTAGTAGTGATAATGAAATATATAAGTATGTTAAAGGAATTGATATATATGAAGATTTTATTAGAAATAACCAATTAGAAAGTTATGCATTGATTGCTGGAACCACTACATCTGGAACAATTGGCTTGCCATGTAAAAAATTTGATGAAAGTGATTTTTTAAATATTTTGTCACATTCTATTATGTACGTTCAATTTTCTAGATTTGAAAGTTATAATTTAACAGCTACATTTTCAAAGTTTTTGAAAATACCTGTTTTGTTGTTGAATTCGGAAGGAAATTATTCTTGTATGCGAGGTAATGTATATGATAGTGTTGATGAATTAGAAAAGGATGCTTTAAAAATTATAAGCGGCAATTTTAATCATCAGTTAATTGAAGATATGTACAATGATACTATAAAACGTGAAAGTATATCTAATTTCAAACAAGAATTAGATTTTTTGAAAGGAAAGAAATATGAAATTACCAAGAAATGAATTTAGAATGTCTATTACCTCAGCTTGCAATATGAAATGTGTCTATTGTCATAATGAAGGTAATAGTAAGAAAGCGACTCTATCAAAAGATGATATAGAGAAAATTGTTAAAGCATCATTATTTACTGGAATAGAAGAAATTAGATTAACGGGAGGCGATCCATTAATGCATCCACAAATATATGAAATCTGTGATATGCTTTATAACAAATATAATTTGAGAATAAGTATAAATACTAATTGTGTTGCTTTTGAAAAATTATATAAGTTAATACAAAATGGTTGGATTTCTAGAGTTGTGGTAGGGCTTGATTATTATGATTCATTAATTTCTAAAAATTCACCTATTGGTATAAGTTCAAAGGAAATATTAAAAAGAATTTTAATTATTAAAAATGCTGGATGCGATGTGTCAATATCGACGGTTTTTGATGGTGATTACGAAAATAAAAAAAGAATAGTTAAATGGTGTATCAGCAACAATATTAGAGTTAAAGTATTAGAAGTAGAAAAAAACGAAATTAGTAAAGAAAGTGATAAAGAGTTTTTAAAATTACAAAAAGAAATAATAGAACAATTTAATTTTGATAACATCGTTGTAGATGAATTAAATGAATACAATTGTTATATTGATGGCAAAAAAATAGTTTCTTTTTTTCCATCTCTTTGTAGACTTAGAAGATGTGATTTATGTAAAAAAATTCAACTTAGAATAACAAGTGATGGTGTTTTAAAACCTTGTTTATATTATGATGATCAAGATGAAAAAATAATAGACTGTGATAATAATGAAATAAGTAGTAAAATAGTCAAAACATTAACAAGAAAAATTAACTACCATATAGACGAAAATTTAATGAAATAAATAAGGCAGGGATGATAAAAGTGAAAGATATATTGATATCAATTAATAATAGTTCGGAATCGTTAGAAAAAACTATCGGTTTAATTTATACAAACATTATTTTTAATTATAATTTTTATAATAATTTTGAAGTATATATATTTTATGGAAATAATTTACCAAAACAAAATAAAGAATTGACAGTAAGTGGAACTTTGGGATTTTATGACAAATATTTTCAAAATTATAATTTAAATTATCCCGTTAATATAAATGATTTGTGGCTAGATAAAATAAATATATTACAAAAATTAATCAGCAACGGCAAGCTATCACCTAGAAGAGCAGATAAAGTGTCAAATGACATGTGCCTATTTAGTAAATTAATGAAAAATATACCTATAACTTATTTATATCCTGATTTTTATGAACGTTATATGTCGTTAATCGGTAAACAATGTTCTAATATTCATTTTGTAATGATTAATTTATATGATACATATATGAAAATATTTGAAGAATTAAAACAAAATAATTTGTTATATAAGATATATGCATTAACGAATGATGGTGATATTGGTGTATTTAATTTAGACATACCAAAAAATGATTTTTATGAAAGAAATAAATTACATCTGTTAAAATCATTAAAAAAATCTGTTTCACTATCAGGAAATAGCGCAATTTTTTTGCGACAGATTGAGCAAGAAATTAGAAAAAAAAGTTGTTGTACAATTGGGTATAGAAATCACAAAATTTCTCGTGTTGCAAGAGACGATGCAATGAAGTATATATTAGAAAATTATCCTAATACACTTATTGAACCAAAAAATGTATTGTACAATTCGTATTTTGATGAGTTTGCTGGACAAATTTATGGTGAGGAACTAGCCAATCAAGTAGTTTTAAAGGTGTATCACGATTTTTTAAATAATAATTATGATTCATTAAAAATAGGTATAAAAAAATGAATGATGATATATTTTTACCATATACAAAATTAAATAAAAATCTTGTTGATTATATTTTAAATGATTTGCCAAAAGAATATAATAGTATTGAAATTGCTATATATTTTTATATAAAATTATCAAAAACTCTATCTTATAATAACGAATATTATATATTTGATGGTGATACTATAGTTGCTAAAAAACACGAAAACATTAATGCTATTAAAAATATTGATTTAATTAATAATGAAATAGTTTGCTATGAATTTACTGCTATTTATGCAAAACTTCTTGATTTATTTAATATAAAATTTTTAGTAAAATATAAAAAAAGGCTTAGTAAATTTGGCGGACAGCATACAAATTTAACTTTTGAAACAAATAATTTTTATATTTATGCTGACGCAGTTACGTCTATTTTAGATGGAGATTTATTTAGAGCTAAAATTGGTTATGATTTGGCAGGAATACAATGTAGAAATGACAATATAAACTTAAAGCAAGACTTTTATGGTATATTAAATGATGTATATAATAGACTTGTAATTTATAATTATAATGATTTATTGAGTCAATGTAGGAATGCAACAAAAAATTTTGATATAGAAGATAAAATAATATATTTCTCAAATTTTGCTAATTCATTTTTTAAAAATGCTATTGATTGTTTAGCATTAATGCTTTTTTTAAGAAAAAATATTTTATCATTAAACGAATTTAATAATTGCAATATGCTTATTATTAAAAATAATTGTGTAAATAATTATCAAGCATATGCTGATCAATTAGCATTTCCAACTATGATTGTTGAATTTATTAATAAAGGCGAAAAAATATATTATACATATATACCAGGATGTAAAGCTCGAAAAATTTCACAAGAAAATCTTAGTAATTTATTTAAATTAAAAAAATTTGAATATAAAGTTGATAATCCAAAAAGATTAGAATTAATTTATAAATAAAAGGAGTGGAATAGTTATGACAAATGAATATATTAAACCTAATAAAGAACGTGAATTTTTTTATTTAGATGCTATTATTGATAGGTATTTTAACATTGAGACATTAAAATGTTTAAATGATACAAGAAATAGTGATATTGACTATTATAATTACTTACCAACATCTTATTTTTTTCTAGAAGAATTGTTTACAAAATATAAATTTGAAAGTAATGATTGTTTTGTTGATATTGGATGTGGGAAGGGACGTGCACTAGTAATGGCAATGTTATTTGGTGCTAAAAAAGTATGTGGAATAGAAATTAATAAAGAAATATGTGATGAAGCTATAATTAATGTAGAAAGGATATTAAAAATTCAACAATTAAAAGATGTAAAATGTGAAATTATTAATAAGTCCATAACTGATGTTGAAATTCAAGAAGATTGGAATAAGTTTTTTATGTTTAAACCATTCAACAATGAAATAAGTCAGGAAATAATAAAAAAAATATATATTGCCAAAAATAAAAAAGAAAAAAACAGTTATATATACCTTTATCATCCAAGTAAAGATGTTGTAGAATGGATTGAGAGAAATAATATGTTTAATTTAGTTGAAAAGGATATACAAGTAATTGAAAAAGAAGAAAAATATATTAAAAGAAAAATTAGATCGTGTGTATATTGTAATAATGATGTCAGTGTATCTAATCATATTTGGCGTTATTGAAAGGTAATACTATGAAATTAATATTAAGTTCCTGTGATTTTTTAAATGAAAAATCTAAAAAATGTATTTTAGATAACATAGACAAACCATTAAACGAGTGTGAAGTCCTGTTTATTCCTAATGAGCCTTATCAAATCAATAATTTGAACAAATACTATAAAAGATTAGAATTAGATGGCTTCAAAAGAGAAAAATCAAATATTTTTAATGAAAATGAAGTAGATAAATTTAAAAATTTGAATATAGATTTGATATATATCGGAGGTGGTAATACCTTTTATACCTTAAATAAAATTAAAAAAAACAATTTTGATAAATCTATAATTAATTACATAAAAAATGGGGTAATATATATAGGTGGATCATGTGGTGCTCATATTGTATCAACTAATATAGAACATGTTTTATATTTTGATTCAAATTTTGTTGGCATCACAAAGTTTGATGGTTTAAATTTATTTAAAGGTATTATAATTCCACATTATGACAAAAGTAGAAAATGTGTGTATAAAAAATTGCTTAATGATAGTAAATATAAAATTTATCCTTTAACTAATAATGGTTCTATTGTTGTTATTGATAATTTAATTAAAATATACGATGATGAAATTAAAGAATAATATTATCTATAATATTCAATTTAAATAAACGTATAACATAAAAATATAAAAAATAATAATATAATAGAAAGAATTGGATCAGATAAAAGTGGTTATTGGAATATAAAAAATAAATAGAAGTTAGGTTTAAGCTTAACTTTTTTTGTGAAATATAGATGAAATTTAAATGAAGTTTTTAAGGAAGTTATGTACAAAAAAATTTAATATGCTATATTGTTTTTCGGAAGAAAGAGATGAATTTGAAAAGAAAAAATAAAAATATTATAACTATAGTTTTATTAGTATTGATGATTGCATCTTTAGTTTTAACTCTTGTTTATGCTAGAAAATCAGTTAATAATAATCAAGGTAATATGCCAAGTATGAATAGAGGAGAACCTTCTAAAAAAACTGATGATAATAATCAAGAAGAAACTAAACCAGAGATGCCAAGTGATAATCAAGGTAATCAAACTAAACCAGAAATGCCAGGAGAAAATAAAAGTAATGTAAATACTATTTATTATGTTTTGTTTGGGGTAGAAAGTTTAATTATTGCAACTCGTGTTATTTATTTAGTTATGTCTAATTTTAATAATATGACAATTAAAGAAACTTTTGTAAATAAAGATAAAATAATTATTTATATTTTAGGAAGTATTATTTTTACAATTGGTTTAACTTATTTAATGAGTTTTTTAACTACTTTAAATAGTAATAGCAATAATAGTAATTTTAATTCTAGTCAATATAATAGCAATATTACTTATTTGACTAGGAAAGAAATAATTGAATTTAAAAATACTTTAGAAGTTTATAAATAAAATAGATGTTATTGGCATCTATTTTTTAGTTATTACGCATTCTTTAGCTTTGGTATAAGGATTACAGGTAATCTCGGCATGTTCACAATCAAGATAAACATTATAAGTTAAATCAAAGTTAATACCTTTATCAGTATTTCTTGTTATAACAACTCTTGTTGTATCTGAGTTACAAACTCCGCCACTTGGATCTTTTAATTCATTTATTTTTTTCTTAGTTATTAAGGTATCTAAAGTTACCTCAGTACTACCACCAACACTTGGAAGAACTGAACCATTGTTTTGATAATCTTCAATCAAATAATCTTCAACCGTGGTTTTTAAAGTAGCAGCATAGTTTAAATAAACTTCATCTTTACTATTACCAAGAAAATTAGTAATACTTAAAGCAGCTATACCCATAATAATAGCAAGAACAACAATAACTCCTAATAATTCTACTAAAGTAAAACCTTTATTTTTTAATTTCATATCCTCACCTAAGATAATAATATCATAAATTTTAAAAAAAAGAAACCTAAACGTTTCTTTCTAAATTTAATTTCTTTAAAATTATTTTTCTAATACCATCAACGGGCCAAACTGATAAAGAAATAAGTAAAATAATTAAAAATTCCTTAGCCGTCAAACCATATGTTCTAAATAAATCTCCTCCAAAATAGATTAAATATATTTGAACTATGATAATAAAACTTATAATAATTAAATAAATTTTATTTTTTAAAATATTAGAAAATATATTAATACGATAAGTTCTAGCATTAAAGGAATTGAAAATACCTATAAAAATAAACATAGCAAAATAAGCTGTCATTAAATATTTATTGTTATTATTAGTTCTAAAATACTCACGAACAATTGGTAGTTTTAAAAATAAAATACAAAGTAAACTAGAATAAATAGCGGTTAGAATTATTTCATTATACATATAAGAATTAATAATTTTTTCATTTTTCTTTTTAGGAGGCTCCATCATGTATTCAAGTAGAGCCGGCTCATATGAAAATGCTAGAGCAGATAAAGTATCCATGATCATATTAAGCCATAACATTTGAACAATTGTAATAGGAGTAGTAACGCCTATAAAGGGACCTATTATTGATAAAATAAGGGCAGTTGCATTAACACTTAACTGATAAATTATGAATTTTCTAATACTTTTAAATATAGTTCTTCCATATAAAATAGCCTTGGAAATTGATAAAATATTATTATCAAGAATAATGATATCACTGGCTTCTTTTGATACTTCTGAACCACTTCCCATAGAAAAACCAACATCAGCATTTTTAAGAGCCGGAGCATCATTTACCCCGTCTCCCGTCATTCCAACAATTAAATCTTTTTTTTGATAAAGCTTAACAAGTCTTGTTTTATCGCTTGGTAAAGCACGGGAAACTACTTTTAAATTAGCAAGTTTTTCTAGTAATAAATCATCACTTAATTCATTTAATTCTTTGCTTGTTAAAACTAAATCGTTTTCATTGTCTAAAATCCCAACTTCTTTGGCAATATTCTTAGCAGTTTCCTTGGCATCACCTGTAATCATTACAACTTTAATAGAAGCCGATTTAATTAAATTAACTCCGTCTTTAGCTTCATTTCTTAATTCATCTTTTAATAAAATTAAACCTAAAAAAACTAAATTAGAAAGTTCTTCATTACCATTTTTATAAGCCATTACTAAAACTCTTATACCTTTTTTGGTAATTTCTTTTATTTTTTCTTCAATAAAATTTTTATTAATTAAAGTTCTTTCTTGATTATTAACTAAATATTTATTACATTTAGGTATTAATACTTCACTTGCTCCTTTAAAATAAGTGATTAAATTATTATCTTTTATAGATACAGAACTATATTTACTAGCACTATCAAAGTGTTTTTTATTTATAATATTTTTCTTTAATAAGGAAGTATTACCAATATATTTTAAAATAGCTTTATCAGTAATATTACCTCCAACTATTTCTTTTTCGTTAAAAGAACTATCGTTATTGTAATACATACTATCAAAATATAATTTATTTTTTTTAACCTCATTTAACTTTAATTCTTTTAAATTACTATCTAAAACACTTATAACTTCTAATTTACCTTTAGTTAAAGTACCAGTTTTATCAGTTAATAAAACATTTATATTTCCAGCTGTTTCAATTCCTACTAATTTTCTTACCAAGACATTTTCTTTTAACATTTTTTTCATATTACTTGATAAAACTAAAGTTATCATCATAGGTAATCCTTCAGGAACAGCAACAACTATTATAGTTACACTTAAAGTAAGAGAATAAATTAAGTAATCAGCCATTAATCTAAAATTAGTAATAGTTTCTTTAATTAAAACTAAATCATAGTTATTACTAATTACAATTTTTGAATATAAATAAGCAAGTGTTACCAGAATTGCTCCAATATAACCAATTTTACTTATTATCTTGGCTAAATCTACTAATCTGGATTTTAAAGGACTAGTTGGTTCTTTTTCCGTTAATTCTAAAGCAATTTTACCATAAAGGGTAGAGGAACCAATATTTAAAACTTGCATCTCTCCATAACCAGAATAAATAGTAGTACCACGGTATAATTTATTATTATCATTTACTTTCCCTGCTAAACTATATTTTTTAGCTTCTTTAGTTTCTCCATTTAACATAGATTCATCTACTTCTAAATAGCCTTTTACAAGTACGCCATCAGCTGGTATTTTATCACCTGTTTCAAGAATAACTAAATCATTTTTTACAATTTCACTGATAAGTATTTCTTGAACACAACCATTTCTTTTAACTTTACTTTTTAATTTTAAAGAATCTTCTTGTAATTTCATAAAAGCTTTTTCAGATCCATATTCCGATATAGTAGATATAAAAGTTGCAAGTAAAATAGCAATAAAAATGCCAATAGTTTCATAGAAGTCAAAGTCTTTAAATAAAAAAATAGTTTTAACAGCAAGAGCAATTAATAATATTTTAATTATAGGATCTCCAAGAGATTCTAATAATAAATTTAAAAATTTTTTTTGTCTTTTTATTTCTAATTCATTAGTACCAAATTCTAATTTACTTTTATTTACTTCTTCACTGGTTAGTCCTTTATCCATTTTTTCCTCCAGTAAAGTCTATGATAATAATAAAAAAAGATACTAAATTGTATCTATTTTAACATATTCTTAATATCAGTTAAATTTTTTAAAATCTTTTTATTTGATAAATGTCTAACTTCATCATTTTCATATCTTGGTATAAAGTGAACATGGAAATGACGAATTTCTTGACCATATTCTAAATTAGTTGATAAAGTAAGACCAATACAATTAAGTTTTTCTTTATAAGTTTTATATAATATCTTACTAATTTTATTAATTTCTAGTAAAGTATCATCATCTACTTCAAAGATATTTTCAAAGTGTTTCTTTGGTATAATTAAAGTATCTCCATTAGTAGTAGGATTAATATCTAAAAATACAAATAATAAATCATTTTCATAGATTATTTCACTTTTGATTTCTTTATTAATTATTTTGCAAAATAAACAGTCCATAATACTCCTTTCTTATTCATGATAACATATTTAATATTCATTTTCTATCTCTTTTAAATAATTTATTAAATCATCTTTATAATTACTTTTTAAGCAATAATTAATAGATGCTTTTATATAACCAGTTTTACTACCTATATTAAAATATTTATCATTAATAAGATAACATTTAACATCTTTAAAATTTAAAAGAGAATGGGGTAGATATAATTCTTTGTTAGCATAAGTTGTTAATTTATTTTTAACTTTAAAGATTTTTTTATTTAAAAGCATTCTACCTATTAAAATAACTTTACTAGATTCTTCTAATTTAGTAATACCAATTAAATTAAAATCATTATCATATTTAATTAAACCACTTTTAGGTAAATTATTAATTTGTTTAACTGTTATAATCATATTATTATTAAATTCATCTATTAGTCTTTTAGTAAGAGGAATGGAAGAGTCTATTAGATCATCTCCATACATAACAATAAAGTTATCATTTTTTATATAATTTCTGGCTGAATATAAAGCTCCATATGATCCTTTTAAAGTTTCATAGACATAGATAAATTTCATTTCTTTAATTATTTTTTTAAGTTCTTTTAAAGTATTTTCTTTTTCTTTATTACCTATAATAAAATTATCTAAATAAGTATCATTTGAAAAATAGTTTTTAATTAAGTTTTTATTTCTTTTAGTTACAACAAATATTATTTTTTTAATACCGCTTAAATAAGCTTCTTTTACTAATAAATAAATACATGGTACATCAAATATTGGTAACATTTCTTTGGTTACAGTTTTAGAGTAGGGAAGTAGTCTTGTACCCATTCCTCCAACTATAATAACAGCTTCATCGATCATATTTCTTTTTCCTTTTTAAAAAATAGTATTAGAAATACTATTTTAAGTAAGTAGTTAAGTTATTGGTACGATATTTTAATTCGTCCATTTCACTTGTTAAAACAAATCCAGGTTTGGAATTAAGTAAATCAGGTATTCTATTAACAACAGTAGCACAAGTAAGTTCTACAGTTTGCGGACGATTTATGGTAACAGTTGTATTAGGTTCTCCGTAAATTGTCCATTCGTTTTTATCAAAGTCTTCTTCAGCATAAACTTTACCAATACATTCACTTTCAATTACAATACCTTCTTCTGTTTTAGTTGTAACAACAGCACTCATACCAGTTGCAAGACCACTTTTAACGTCCATATTTAAAGTAGTAGAATGAATATCATGACTACAAGTAATAGGTATACATTTTTGTTCTTGGCTTATAACATGTAAATCTAGTTTAGAGGCAAGCCAACCATTGGTATTCCACATATAACTTGGTAAGAATTCTCCTTTATTAATTAATTCTTCTCTTTCTTCAGGGCTAATATTATCACTAGCAGCAACCTCAGTTTCAAATTGTTCTAAAGAAAGACCAGCTCCATGAGCTTTTGCAAGAGCAATTCCATAATCTTCAACATTATAAGAAGAACTTCCTTTAATTTTAGTTATTTTAAAAGTAGAACCAGCAATAATACTAATTAAATTACCCCAGTAAACATCTTGATAACCAGATCCAGTAATAGTACAATTATTAGCTTTAGCGATTTCGTCAAGTTCTAAAGTCTTAGTTGGATTAGAATTATAAGAATCAAAGGCTTCTTCACAAGTTGTAATTGTATTAACTCCATTTAAAGCACATACTTTGATGACATCATAAACATCATTTAATAAACTCATTGTTTCAACAATAGCAACATTTGGTTTTAATTCTTTTAGTTTTAGATCAAGATTACTAATATTACTTATTAAAACATTAGAATTAACCTCATCATAAATACTATTAATACTTTTACCAATTATTTTCTCGTTTATATCAAATGCTCCTAAAAGATTACAACCTTTATCAAGTAAATAACGCATTGTATAACGACTCATTTTACCACATCCAATTTGGACTACATTAATTTCTTTCATATACTCTCCTTTACAATAAAAGTATAATATAAAAAAAATTAAATAACAAGTTAATAGATAAAAATAGACAAAAATGTATATTAAATTTTATCAAAATGAAACTTTAAAATATACTTATGAATATCAAATAAAAGATTTATTACCATATGAAGAATTAAATTTTTCAGTTAGATTATCTTTTGATTTTAATTATGAAGATATAACAAGATATGATATTATTGTTGATAATAAACTACTAAAAGTAAATAAATAAAAATATTATATTTAGAATTAAACAGTAAAAATTTAAAAAATATTTATAAAAAAGACTTATCAATCTTGAAAACAAAATTGAAATAGGTCTTTTAAAATTAAAAAAACATTTAATTATCAATATAAAAAATTAGTTTAGTGTTTTTAACTATAATTTAATAGCAGTATAAAAAATAAAATTTTAGGACTTGCATATTTATAATAGTATGGTATAATTTTATTAGATTAAAGATAAGGTAATGGTAGATAATTATAAAAAAATGTTTGTTTAGTTTATAGCGGAAATTTGTAGTATAATATTTTTAAAATCATAGTAGGTATGCAATGCGTATATCATGAAAAAATCTTTAATTAAAAAAGAAAAAGTGTTAAAAGATAATATAATTAGAAGAATAATAAAAAATTATAATTTTAATTGTATTTTTTCACTGAAAGGAGGAAGTTAATAATAAAAAACTTAAAAAAACGAGTATAAGGAGGAGTATGAAAAAAAGAATAATATTAACAATTTTTATATTAGGTTTAATAATTTTAGGAATAGGCATTTTTCTTCTTACTAGAAAAAATGAATATACTGTTACTTTTATAACTAATAGTGATACAGAAATTCGGGAACAAAAAATAAGAAAAAATGAATATGCTTCTAAGCCAAATGATCCAATCAAAGATGGATATGAATTTTCTGGTTGGTATTTAGATAATTTTCTATTTGATTTTACAACTAAAATTACCGAAAATATAACATTAACAGCTAAATGGAATAAAATTACAGTTAATGATGATGAAATAATTGTAAAATTTGACACTGATGGTGGCAATTCAATTTCTTCACTTAAAATAAAAAAAGGAGAAAAAATAGAAAAACCTAAAGAACCAACAAAAGAAGGATATAAATTTATCGGTTGGTATTTAGATGATGAAGAATATGATTTTGAAAGTGAAGTAAATGAAAATTTAATGTTAACTGCCAAATGGAAAAAAGAATTAACAAAATATGTTGTTACTTTTGATACTAATGGTGGTTCTGCAATAACTAAGAAAATGGTTGAAGAAGGCAAATCTGTTGTTAGACCTAATAATCCTACTAAAAGTGGGTATAGTTTCAAAGAATGGCAATTAGATAGGAAAACTTATAATTTTAATACTAAAGTAACTAAAGATATTATTTTAAAGGCAATTTGGGAAAAATTAGTGTTTTATAAAGTTGTCTTTGATAGTGATGGAGGAACGAAAGTAAATGATTTAGAAGTAGGAAGAAATAAAACAGTAGCAAAGCCTAATGATCCAACTAAAAGTGGATATAAATTTGTTGGTTGGTATTTAGGAAATAATGAATATAATTTTAATACTAAGGTAACTGGTAATATTACTTTAAAGGCTAAATGGGAAAAATATTATAGTGTATCTTTTGATTTAAATGGAGGTACTGGTAATTTTAACACTGTAAATGTTGTTGCAGGAAGTAAACTAGAAAAGCCAAATGATCCAACAAGAACAGGTTATACATTTACTGGTTGGACTTTAAACGGAAGCTCATATGATTTTAATAAAACTGTGAATTCTGATATTAAGTTAACTGCTAATTGGAAAATTAATAGTTATACTGTTAAATTTGATACTGATGGTGCTACTAATATAAATGATCAAATAATTAAATATAAAGAAAAAGTAATAAAACCAAATGATCCAACGAAAATAGGTTATACATTTACTGGTTGGACCTTAAATGGAAGTTCATATGACTTTAATAGAGAAGTAACTGAAAATATTATCTTAAAAGCTAACTTTAAGAAAGATAGTTATACGATTCAAGCTGTTAGAGTAGATAAATTTAGTGTAGATTATAAATTGTCTGTTTATAAGAATGGCACTCAGATATCATTTACAGAAATCAGAAATAGTAATGGTTCTAAATTATGTACCTATGCAAATCCAACAGTTTATATGGGAGATATTAAAGATGTTACTACTTTAAAAGTAATTATTGATGGCAATTCATATGATGCAACAATTACTATTAAAGAGAGTTAATATGAAAAAGAAAATAATATTTTGTATTATTATTTTGGTTTCGATAGGGGTAATTTCTCTAAAATTCCTATCAAATATAGCTAGTAATGATTATACAATAAAATTAATACCAATTGATGAAAAATCACCAGATAGAAAATTATTATTATATAAAAAAGGAAAACAAATTGAATTTAAAGAAATTAAATATTTAAATAATAATATTTTATGTAAAGGAAGTAATCCTACTATTTTTTATGGTGATTTAAAAAATAAAAAACAAGTTATTATTGTATTAAAAAATGATGAAGAGATAAAAATTAATGTAGTAAATGAAGAAATAAATTAAGATAGTAAAGGAGTAAAAATGAAGAAAAAATTAATAGGAACAATAATATTTATATTATTATCAATAACTATTAACGTTGGTGCTGCTACAATATCTGTAAATGATATTCCGACAAGATCTTATGTTATAGGAACATATTTATATACAAGAGAACCATATAATGGTGTAGCTTTTTCTGATGGATATGATGGTACATTAAAGACTAAATATTTGATGTTAGGTTCAACTTCAATTGATAGCAAAGATGCCAGTGATATGATAATTTACTATAAAAACCCTGATGGAGTTTTAGTAAATGCAGTAACTGATGAAAAAATATCAAATGCACCAAATAGTTTTGATATAAAATATGTTAATAACGAAGTGATGTTAACAAAACCAATATTAAATTATGAAATGTATCATGACTATTCCATTCCATATGTTGTTGATGGTAAAACATATATAAAATATTATTTTTTGATATTAAATAGAGTTGATTATTTAATATCAAATAGGGGAGAAATTCCAACAGTTTTTGCAGCTGATGGTTTTGAACTTTATAATGCCTCTACAAATACTTTAATTGGCACTTATAATTTTGAAGCTAGAGCTGAAGTTGCTGCAATATTGAATAGTGCAATAAAAGTAAAAGCGAGAGTTTTCAAATATACTACGCAAAATGAAAAAGGAATAATTTATAGTGATTTTTCAGATGTTTTAACATTTGAGGCAAAAATGATTAGTCCTATTCCTAATTATACTAAAAAGGAAATAACAAACGGACAACAAATGTATGAAGTTAGTATTGCTTCAGATAGTAGGACATCTGCCAATTATTGGAATTTATACATTAGTACAAATAGTAGTACATTTGATTATGAATATGATGGAATAAAATACAAGTTGTATAAGGTTGATGATAAAAGCAACTTTGATATGAATGAAAGTGTTAAATTTGGTTTAGAATTAAATGAAAAACATTATGTAATAACTCGAGCTTTTAATCAAGAATTTAATACTTATACTGATGATAGTATAAGAGAATTTGAACCAGTTTTAGAAGCACCAGTTGTAACAGCAACAGTTTCTAAATATGATAAAACTGACGGCGATAATTATGTTTATACATTTATAAATTATGCTGCTAATAAATATAGATTTCAAGAAGATGGATTAGATGTATTTGGTGCCGACGGTTTAGACGTATATTTAAAAGTCGATAAAAAAACATCTTCAAGTGTTGATTTTGGAAATGGTTTATATGGAGAATTAATATGTGCTGATATAGGCAAAAGTGGAACTTGTCATCATAAATTTGCGTACGGAACAAAAGCAACCATTATTAACAGGGTATATTCAAAAGTTTCTTTAACGGGAGTAAAAAAATATGGTTTAACAACTTTAGTTGAACTTGATAATAAAATAGAAACACCAACAATTGTACCATTTGTGTCTGAAGAAGATGGAAAGTATTTTGTAAATATTAATTATAAAAAGTTTAATAATGATGGTACACCAATAAAATCATATTGGTATAGTGGTGGCAATTATAGATTACTTGTAAAAGGTATGGAAATATATAAAGTTGTAAATGGCGTAAGAGAAGCTTCGCCTATTTATACTATTAATGATTCTAGTGTTGAAAGTTTTAAAACAGAAATTAAAACGAATGAGAAATTTAGCTATGCTATAAGAGTCTTTGCTTTTAATGATGACGATAGTAATAAAGAAAAAATCTATAGTGATTTTGCAACTATTGAACATACTCTTGGTGTTGATATAGGTGTAGGATAAAATAAAGTTGAAAAGAATTACTTTTTTGGTAATTCTTTTTTGCTACATTATGGTGCTATGATAACTTTTAGGACACGAAATTTTGGACAACTAGCCTCTAGTAATGTATAATATGTGAACAAGTTGAAAGGAGTTTTAGTCATGAAAGGAAAGTA